>NZ_SOGI01000056.1:0-80834 GCF_004403385.1 Cryobacterium sp. TMT4-31 | reverse complement strand
GCATGGCTCCACGAATACAATCACCACAGGCACCACACCGCCATCGGAGGCAAGCCACCGATCACGCGGTTAACTAACCTGCCTGGGCAGTACAGCTAGAGGTCGGTGAGTCTGCTCACCAACCCGGCGAACGTCTCCGACGTGCCTGCCTCCAGTTTAACCAGGGCGCGCCCGTCGCCCTTGGTCGGCCCGCGGTTGATCACCACGATGGGCAGCTTGCGGCGCCTGGCCTGCTCGAGCAGCCGGATCCCCGAATTCACCGCGAGTGAGGAGCCCGCCACGATCAGGGCGTCCGCCGCCCGCACCAACGCGGCCGCCGCGGTGAACTTCCCGGTCGGGACCAGCTCACCGAAGAACACCACATTGGGTTTGAGCAGTCCGCCGCACACCGAGCAGTCCGGCACGATGAAATTGTCGATGTCAACCACGATGGCGTCGCCGTCCGGTGCGATCTCGACCTGGTCAGGGTCCGCCAGCACCGGGTTGTGGGTCTCCAGGCGGGCGGCGATGCTGTCCCGGCCGAAGGCCTGCCCGCAGGAGAGGCAGACGACCAGGTCCATGGATCCGTGCAGGTCGACGACGTGCCGGGACCCGGCTCGGGTGTGCAGGCCGTCGACGTTCTGGGTGATGATGCCGCTGACCAGGCCGGCCGTTTCGAGGGCGACGAGGGACCGGTGCCCCAGATTGGGTTCGGCCGCCCGGAACCGGTGCCAGCCCAGGTGGCTGCCGGCCCAGTACCGCTTGCGCGCCCGTTCGTCGGCGAGGAAGGTCTGGAACGTCATCGGCACTCGCACCGGGGCGCCCGCCCCGCGGTAGTCGGGGATTCCGGAATCGGTGCTCACCCCGGCTCCGGTGAGGACCGCCGTGCGCCGGCCGCGCAGGATCGCGGCCACGGCGTCGAGGTCTTCTCCGGCCGCCGCCGACGTCGTCAGGACAGTCTCGGCCGTCATGATGCTCCATCCTCGTCCGTCGCCGCCGGCCGGGCCCCGGGGGAGCTGGCGTGGCGCCGATGTCCTCTGAGTCTAAACTGGTCAGTTTTCGGCTGTGTTACGGTTCGAGGTTCCGACGCCGGCAGCCGGCATCAGACACCACCCAGAAAGGCGGCGACTTTCGTGCAGATCGTCCCGATTACCGACCTCGATGCGCCCGGCCTCGCCGACTACTCGCGCCTGACCGACGTGGCCCTGCGCCGCGTGTCCGAACCGGCGAACGGCCTGTACATCGCCGAATCGGCCAAGGTCATCGGCCGGGCCCTCGCCGCCGGGCATCGGCCGCGTTCGGTTCTCGTGCAGGAGCAGTGGCTGCCGGATGCCCAGCGTCTGCTGGCGGACTGGCCGGATGTCCCCATCTATGTGGGCTCGGCGGCACTCCTGGAGCAGCTCACCGGCTACAACCTGCACCGTGGCGCCCTGGCGGCCATGCACCGCCCCGACCTGGCGTCGGTGGCCGACATCATCCGCGGTGCCCGGCGCATCGTGATACTCGAGGACATCGTCGACCACACCAATGTCGGCGCGATCTTCAGGTCGGTCGCGGGGCTCGGCGCCGACGCCGTGCTGATCACCCCACGTTGTGCCGACCCGTTGTACCGGCGCAGCGTCAGGGTGAGCATGGGGACCGTGCTGCAGGTGCCCTGGACCCGCCTGCCCGAATGGGACGAGGCCGCGACGGTTCTGCACGAGCACGGCTTCCACCTGGCCGCGCTGGCCCTGGCCGACGATGCCGTCTCCCTGGACGTCTTCGCGAACGACCCGCCGGATCGGGTGGCTCTGATTCTCGGTACCGAGGGCGACGGGCTGAGCCACACCGCGCTGGCCGCGGCAGACACCGTGGTCACGATCCCGATGCTGCACGGAGTGGATTCGCTGAACGTGGCCTCGGCCAGCGCCGTGGCCCTGTGGGCGCTCCGCGCCTAGACGTTTCACTGGCGCGCGGCGACCCTGCCAACCCGGCACGGCAGCCGTGGTTAGAATCATCGAATGTCTAACTCCCGTCGCCAGGTCTACCGCCGTCGGCGTTTCGCCTTCTTCGGCGTGCTCGCCGTCATCCTCGCATTCGGCGCCTACCTCACCAGCACGGGCCTCGCCCCCGTCTCCAGTACGGCCGCGACCCTCACCGAGCCGCCCGCGCTCAGCCAGGCGGCCGTCGAGCCCACCTGGCCCGGCCAGGGGGCCGGCGCCATCGGCGCCGTCGGCTTTGACGGGGTTCTGGGCTCCACCGGTGACCAGGCCTCGATGCCCATCGCCAGCATCACCAAGATGGTCACCGCACTGGTGATCCTCCAGGCCAAGCCGCTGACCGGCGACGAGCCAGGTCCCGACATCACCTTCACCGACGATGACGTCGACATCTACTACGACGCCATCGCGGAGAACGGCTCGGTGGCGCCCGTCTCAGCCGGTCAGGTGCTCAGCCAGCGCGAAGCCTTCGAAACGATGCTGATCCCATCCGCGAACAACTACAGCGTCTCCCTGGCCGTGTGGGCGTTCGGTTCCGTTGACGCGTACCTGGTCGCCGCGGCGGACTATCTGGCCGCGAACGGCCTGACCGGCACCGTCGTCGCAGACACCAGCGGGATCTCCGCCCAGAGCGTGAGCAGTCCGGCCGATCTGGTGGCCATCGGCAAGCTCGTGATGGCCGATCCCGCTCTGGCGAGCATCGTGGCCATGCCCAGCGCCGTGATCCCGACCGTGGGCACCGTGACCAATACGAACAAGCTGCTCGGCGTCGACGGCGTCGACGGCATCAAGACCGGCACCACGGACGAGGCCGGAGCCTGCCTGCTCTTCGCGGTCGACGTGCCGGTCGGCGACACCTCGGTCACCCTCGTGGGCGTCGTGCTCGGCGGGGACACTCACAGCGAACTCAACGAGAGCATCCTGAGCCTCATCGAGAGCGTGAGCCCCGGATTTCGCACGGTGACGCTGGTCGAGGCCGGCACCCCCTTCGGTACCTACACGACCCCCTGGGGCCAGTCGGCGCAGGCTGTGGCCGAGACGTCCGAGTCCGCCGTGGTGTGGTCGGACACCCCGATCGAGAGCACCGTCGATGTCGCACCGGTGACCCTGGGTGAGAAGGGCGATTCCGTCGGCAGCGTCGACGTGACCGTCGGGACGAACACCGTCTCGGTTCCGCTCGTCCTCGATCAGACCATCACCGATCCGGGGCCGTTCTGGCGTTGGACGAACCCCGGCGAGATCTAACCGATTCCGCGTTCGGGTACGGGTACGGGTACGGGTTCGGTTTCCGCCGCCTGGTCGAGTCTGGTCACCGGGTCCGCGTCCGGACGTTTGGGCAGGATGTTGTCTCCCGAGGACTGGTGACGCACCCGGCGCAGCACCCAGGGCACCAGAAACTCCCTCGCCCAGGCGAGGTCTTCGGTGCGCGCCTGGCGCCAGGTGATACCGGGCATCGGCTCCGGCAGCTGCGGCTCGAGCGGATTGACCACGTTGAGCGCGTCCAGCACCATCCTGGCCACCGTGTGATGGCCGAGCGGGTTGAGGTGCAGACGGTCGGGGGCCCACATCCGGGCGTCCTGGATCTCGGTCAGGGACCACATGTCCGCCACGATGGCGTCTCGGGCGGTGGCGATGGCGCGGATGTTCTCGTTGTAGATGGCCACCTTGCCTCGCAGACCCCGCAGCACGGGGGAGAAGCGCACATCGGTTCCGGTGAAGACCACCACCGTGGCGCCCTCGGACCCGAGCACGCTGACCGCGTCGTCGAGCCGCGCCGCGATGGCATCCGGGTCGCTGCCCGGCCGCAGCACGTCGTTGCCGCCGGCAGAGATCGTGACCAGATCAGGGTGCAGGGACAACGCGGGACCCACCTGCTCGGCCAGGACCTGGTTCATCAGCTTGCCGCGGACCGCAAGATTGCCATACGCGAATTCGTCTGAGCCCAGACTGAGCATCTCGGCGACACGATCCGCCCAGCCGCGGTTTCCGCCCGGGCTGGCCGGTTCCGGGTCACCGACACCCTCGGTGAAGGAGTCGCCGAGAGCGACGTAGCGAGACCACGGATGCTGCTGTTTCGACATGCTGTCAGTCTGCACCGTCGGGCAGATGTCGGCGCGAGTTGGTAATCTCTTATGAAGTGACTACTCCACCTGACTTCGGATCCGCTTTCCGGGAACCCTCGCACCGGGAGACCACTGAACCCGGATTGTTCGCCCTGCCTGACCGTGACAGCGTTCTCGCCGACACCGTCGATACCCCGCCCGTGTTCGGGCCGGCTCGAGGGCCTGCAGGCACCAGCGCCGCGGAGCACCTCTCCCCGGCTTTCCCCGAACGGGCCGCCTGGGGCACCGCGAGCAAGCTCCGCGCCTGGCAGGCCGAGGCCCTCGAGGCGTACTTCCAGCACCAGCCCCGCGACTTCCTCGCCGCGGCCACCCCGGGCGCCGGCAAGACCACCTTCGCGCTGCGCCTGGCCGCCGAGCTTCGGGCCCGTCGGGTGATCGACCGCATCACCGTGGTCGCGCCGACCGAGCACCTCAAACGCCAGTGGGCGGACGCGGCCGCCCGCGCCGGTATCCGCCTGGACCCCGGTTTCAAGAACGCCCACGGCCGTTACGGCAGCCATTTCCACGGCATCGCCGTGACCTACGCACAGGTGGCCACCCGCGCGGCGCTGCACCGTGAACTCACCCAGGCCAGCCGCACCCTGGTGATCCTCGACGAGGTGCACCACGGCGGTGACGCGCTGAGTTGGGGCGACGCCATCCGCGAGGCCTTCGACCCGGCCACCCGGCGGCTCTCGCTCACCGGCACCCCGTTCCGCTCGGACACCTCACCCATCCCGTTCGTGACCTACCTGCCTGACAAGCAGGGCATCCGGCTGTCCCAGAGCGACTACAACTACGGCTACGGCAGGGCGCTGGAAGACGGCGTCGTGCGCCCGGTGATGTTCATGGTCTACGCCGGGCACATGAAGTGGCGCACCCGCACCGGCGACGAGATGGAAGCCAAGCTCGGCGAGGGCAATACCAAGGACATCACCTCACAGGCCTGGCGGACCGCGCTGGAACCCAGCGGTCAGTGGATTCCCGCGGTCCTGCGGGCCGCTGACGCTCGCCTCACCGAGGTGCGGCACGGCATCCCGGATGCCGGCGGCCTGGTCATCGCCACGGACCAGACCACGGCACGGGCCTACGCAGCGATCCTCGAGGAGATTTCCGGCGAACCGGCCACCGTGGTGCTCTCCGACGAGAAGGAATCCAGCGACCGGATCGACGAGTTCTCGCACAACACCCGGCGCTGGATGGTTGCGGTGCGGATGGTGTCTGAGGGCGTCGACGTTCCCCGCCTGGCCGTCGGCGTCTATGCGACCAGCGCCTCAACGCCGCTGTTCTTCGCGCAGGCCATCGGCCGGTTCGTGCGCGCCCGACGTCGCGGTGAGACCGCCTCGATCTTCCTGCCCAACGTTCCCGGACTGCTGAGCCTCGCCAATGCGATGGAACTCGAACGCGACCACGCGCTGGATCGCAGCAACCGTGACGACGGCGACGACGGTATGTACAACCCCGAGGACGCCATGGTGGCGGCCGCCAATAAGTCCGACAAGGCCTCGGACGACCTCGGCCAAGAGGAATTCACCTGGCAGGCGCTGGACTCCCAGGCCACCTTCGACATGGTGATGTTCAACGGTGACGAGTTCGGTGAACTGGCCGAACCCGGAACGGACGAGGAGTTCGACTTCATCGGCATCCCCGGGCTGCTCGAGCCCGAGCAGGTCTCCGAACTGCTGCGCCAGCGGCAGCAACGCCAGGCCAAGCGCGGCTCTGAGCGGCGCACAGCGGCCGCCGCGGTCGAGGGTGCACCGGAGGAGCCGATGCCCCTGTATCGCACGCTCAAGGAGCAGCGGGCGCTGCTGGGCAGCCTCGTGGGCATGTGGTCGAAGCTGGCGGGGGAGCCGCACGCGATGGTGCACGCCGAGCTGCGCCGCCTGTGCGGGGGGCCCGCGGTCGCTCAGGCCAGCGTCACCCAGATCCAGAAGCGCATCGACCTGCTCCGCCGCCGCCTCGGCCGCAGCTGACCCGGCCGCAGCTGACCCGGCCGCAGCTTCACCGGCGTCATCCGCCGGAAACCCCACTGTGACGCAGTTGATGCAGGGGCGGGTGTCGCCGTCGAAGATCGGTCGATAAACTTGCGCTCAAACGAAAGAGAGCGTGTATGGATTCCAAGAAAGCCGACCTGGACCGCGTCGACCGGGCGCTGCTCCGCGCGCTCTCGGTCAACGCTCGCGCGTCCGGCGCCGCGTTGGCCGCCGAGATCGGCGTTGCCGAGTCCACGGTGTCCCTCCGGCTGCGCCGGCTCCAGCAGCTCGGCCACATCCGCGGCTACCGGGCCAATATCGACCTCGCCGCCCTGGGGGCTTCGCTGCAGGCCCTGATTTCGGTGCGGCTGGCGAAGCACGCTCGGGAGCAGATCGATGACTTCCGCAGCGCAGCGCCACACTGGCCGGGCGTGATCGGTTTGTTCCACACCGCCGGCGCCGACGACTACCTGTTGCACGTGGCCGCGGCGGATGCTTCCGACCTGCGCGACTTCGTCCTCGAGCACCTGGCGGAGCATCCGGCGGTGGCGCACACCGAGACCAACCTGATCTTCGAGTACGTCGACGGTGACGGCTGGCAGGACCTGGTCAAGTAGCACGACGGCCCGCTTCGCCGCCCAACCGCACCAACTGTTCCCCGTGCGGACAACTGCACCCGGCACGCCGGGCGCACGTGTCCGGATGGGGAACAGTTGTGTTGGGTGTGCGGCTTAAAAACACAACGCCCCCGCCGAAGCGGGGGCGTTGTTAGCAGCTTTAGAGAGCTGCCGCAGCTCTATTTAGAGGGCGCGGATGTTCTCGGCCTGGGGACCCTTGGGGCCCTGGGTTACCTCGAACTCGACCTTCTGGTTCTCGTCGAGCGACTTGTAGCCGTTCGAAGCGATCGCGGAGTAGTGCGCGAAGACATCGGCGCTTCCGTCGTCGGGAGCGATGAATCCGAAGCCCTTTTCAGCGTTGAACCATTTCACGGTACCTGTTGCCATTATGAAACTCCTCCAGGAGTGTTAGAAAGGCCCCGACTTTCGAGGCCGTTCGTCGCGGTATTCGTCGTCCGCTTCCGAAAGGAATAAGCCCGCACCGACCGGGGTCGATACGTTTTTTAGACGTGCAAGCACTACAACTACTTCGACAACACTAGCCCACATCGCTCGGTCTGCGTGAAGATCTGTGCGAAAAAACGATCAAAGTGTTACGAATTCTGACAGAAATGCTCAAAGTGTGCCGGTGACGGCGCTAATCGACGGTGACGAAATCAATCAGCTGTTCGACCCGGCCCAGCAATGCCGGCTCAAGATCGGCGTAGGTGCGGACCTGGCCCAGGATCCGCTGCCAGGCCCTGGCGATGTCGGCCTGGTCGTCGTGCGGCCAGCCGAGGGCAGCGCAGATGCCGTGCTTCCACTCGATGTTGCGCGGAATCTGAGGCCAGACCGGCAGATTCAGTCGGGCCGGCTTCACCGACTGCCAGACATCCACGTAGGGATGCCCGACCACCAGGACGTGCCGGCCGTGCGGACCGCGGGCGACGGCCTCGGCGATGCGGCTCTCCTTGGATCCGGGTACCAGGTGGTCGACGAGAACACCGACGCGGCGTGTCGGACCCGGCTTGAACTCCGCCAGCAGTTCGGCGAGGTTGTCCACACCCTCGATGTACTCCACGACGACGCCCTCGATGCGGAGGTCGGCGCCCCAGACCTTTTCGACGAGCTCGGCGTCGTGGCGGCCTTCCACGAAGATACGGCTGGCCCTGGCCACCCGCGCCGGCGCATCCGCCACCGCCAGAGACCCGGACGCCGTGCGTCCCCGGCTGGCCGGGGCGGCTGCCCGGGGCGGCACCAGGACGACGGGCTCGCCGTCGACCAGGAATCCACCGCCGAGCGGGAATAGCCGGAGCTTCCCGTGCCGGTCCTCCAGGGTGACGACCTTCTTCTCGACCCTGATCACCGCACCGCAGAACCCGGTGGCGACCTCCTCGACAACCAGGTCCCGCACGGCTTCCTGCTGGGGGACGACACGGCGGCCGGCCTCCCGCCATCCGGCGGCGAGCACGTCATTGGAGTATCGGTCTTCATTCACTGGATCGACGCTAGCGGAAGTCCCGCGACGACGTGTGGGCCGCCACGGTGAGGGGTTCGAATCGGTCGGCGATGAGGTTGACGACGCCTTCCGGCGAACGTTCGAGGATGCCGCGGATCATCAGGGCGGGGGATTCCCGGGCGATCCGGCGGAAGTGGGTCCAGACCCCGACGCTCACCACGACGTTGACGTTGCCGGTCTCGTCCTCCAGGTTGATGAAGGTGACACCGTTCGCCGTGGCCGGTCGCTGGCGGTGGGTGACAACACCACCGACCTCGATCCGGCGACCGTTCTCGCTGGTGGCCAGCTGGTTCGCGGCCAGTGCGCCCCTGGCGGCGAGGACCGGCCTGGCGTGTCGGATCGGATGGTCGTCGGTGGAAACCCCGGTGGCCCAGAGGTCGTAGGCCACCTGCTCGACAGGCGTCATCAAGGCCAGGAGGGGTGGTTGCACGGTCTCGAAGGAGCCGCGCAGGTGGGCGTCGGTCTCCTGGGCGGCTTCCCCGGCCGACCACAGGGCCTGTCGGCGTTCGAGGCCCAGCCCGTCGAAGGCTCCGGCGGTGGCCAGGGATTCGAGCTGTTCGGTGTTCAGCCGAGCCCGCCGGGCCAGGTCGTTCATGGACCGGAACGGCCCGAATCTGTCCCGGTCGGCGACGATCCGCTCAGCCACCGCCTGGCCGATGGAGCGCACATCGGCGAGACCGAGCCGCACGGCGAGGGCGCCGTCCCTGCGGTGGCCCCGATCATCCACGGGCAGGGTCCTGTCGTAGTCCGGCACCGCGGGTTGCTCGTGATCCAGACAGTCCGGGCGGCCCCCAGGCTCGCCCGACCCGTCGGCCAGCGCCTCGAGCAACGCGGCGGTGCCGGAGAGCTGCACATCGGGGCGCAAAACCTGCACGCCGTGCCTGCGGGCGTCCGCGACCAGGGATTGCGGCGAGTAGAAGCCCATCGGCTGGGCGCGCAACAACGCGGCGAGGAAGGCGCCGGGGTAGTGCAGCTTCAGCCAGGCGCTGGCGTAGACGAGCAGGGCGAAGCTGATCGAGTGGCTCTCGGCGAAGCCGAAGTTGGCGAAGGCCTCGATCTTTTCGTAGATCTCGTCGGCCAGGTCGCCGGTGATGCCGTTTCCGGCCATGCCCTCGTACAGGGTGGCGCGCAGGGAGGAGATCTTCTCGACCCCGCGCTTGGAGCCCATCGCCCGGCGGAGCAGATCGGCGTCCTCGCCGCTGCAGCCGCCCACGGCCATGGCCATCTGCATGAGTTGCTCCTGGAACAGGGGGATACCCAGGGTGCGTTCGAGCACCGGCTCGAGCTTGGGGTGCAGGTAGCTGACCGGTTCCTGGCCGAGCTTGCGTCGGATGTACGGGTGCACGGCACCGCCCTGGATCGGGCCGGGACGGATGAGCGCGATCTCGACCACAAGGTCGTAGAAGCGGCGCGGTTGCAGGCGCGGCAGGGTCCCCATCTGGGCGCGGCTCTCCACCTGGAAGACACCGATGGAATCGGCGCGGCAGAGCATGTCGTACACCCCGGCTTCCTCCCGAGGGATGCTCCCCAGGCTCCACTCCTCGCCGAGAGCGTCCTTGACCAGGTCGAAGGTGTACTGCAGGGCGGCGAGCATGCCGAGGCCGAGCAGGTCGAACTTGACCAGGCCCATCCAGGCGCAGTCGTCTTTGTCCCACTGCAGAACCGTCCGGTTCTCCTTGCGGGCGTGTTCGATGGGGCAGACCTCGCCGACGGGTCGGTCGGTGAGCACCATGCCGCCGGAGTGGATGCCGAGGTGGCGAGGGAATCCGAGTACCTGAGACGCGAGGTCGGCGACCTGGTCGGGGATGTCGTGATCGGGGCTCGACACCGCTGAACCCCAGCGTTCCACCTGTTTGGACCAGGCATCCTGCTGTCCGGTGCTGTAGCCGAGGGCCTTGGCCATGTCCCGAACCGCGAACTTCGGCCGATAGGTGATCACGTTGGCCACCTGGGCTGCGTTGAGGCGACCGTAGCGTTCGTAGACATACTGGATCACCTCCTCCCGCCGGTCCGAGTCGAAGTCCACGTCGATGTCGGGTTCTTCTTCCCGCAGGCTGGAGAGGAACCTCTCGAAGGGCAGGCGATAGAAGATCGAGTCCACAGCGGTGATGCCGATCACGAAGCAGACCGCCGAATTCGCTGCGGACCCCCGGCCCTGGCAGAGGATGCCCGAACGCCGGGCGAACTGCACGATGTCGTGCACGATCAGGAAATAGCCCGGGAAGTCCTTTGCCTCGATTACGGCGAGCTCCTTCTCGAGGCGCTCACGCACATTCGCGTTGTAGCCGGGGTACGCGCGTTCCGCACCGTCCCAGACCAACTGACGCAGCCAGCTCATGGGCGTGTGCCCGTCCGGAACGTGCTGACGGGGGAGCCGGGGCCTGGCCCGGCGCAACGAGAAGGCGAGCTCGTCAGCGAGGGGCACCGTTCGGGCGACAGCCCCCGGATACCGGCTGAATCGGGCGGCCATCTCGGCGCCGCTCCGCAGGTGCTGGGTGGGCGCCGCGGGCAGCCAGCCGTCCATGTCGTCCAGGCTGCGTTGGGCGCGCACGGCGGCCAGCGCGGAGAACAGCCTGAAGTCGGCCGGCTGGGCGTAGTGCACGTTGTTGGTGGCGAGCACGGGCAGGCCTGCCCGTTCGGCCAGTGCGGCCAGCCTGTCGTTGGTCACAGAGTCCTGCGGTCGGCCGTGGTCGACCAGTTCGACGTTCACACTGTCACGGCCGAACAGGGCGATCAGGCGGTCGAGCTCCCGGGCCGCCGCCAGGTCACCATCCTGCTGCATGGCTTGGCGCACCGCGCCGGACCGAGACCCGGTCAGGATGCTCCAGTGCCCGCCGGATGCCTCGGCGAGCTCCTCGAGGTCGTAGACGGGTCGCCCCTTCTCGCCGCCGGCGAGCTGACCGTGGGTGAGCGCCGCCGCCAGCCGGTGATAGCCGTCCTGGCCCCTGGCCAGGACCACGAGGTGGCTTCCCTCTGGGTCTGGCACCCCGTTTTGCCGACGGGTCAGCCCGAGGGACAGTTCTCCCCCGAAGACGGTGCGGACGTCCGGGTAGCTCTCCGCGGTTTCGGCCAGCCGGACCGCCCCGTACAACCCGTCGTGGTCCGTGAGGGCCAGGCCGTGCAGGCCCAACGCGCCGGCTTCCTCGAGGAGGTCCTCCGGAGAACTGCCGCCGTCGAGGAAGCTGAAGTTGGAGTGGGCGTGCAGCTCCGCGTAGCCGACGACAGTCTCGGCCGGCGGATGCTGCGGGGTCTGGGCCGCGTAGGGCTGGCGGTGTCTGGACCAGGCCGGGCTGTCGCCGCCGTCGGCCTCGGCGGGCGGGCCGCCGGGGCGCCGGTCGGAGAGCCGGCGCTCCAGTTCCGACCAGGGAATGGGCGGGTTATTGAATCCCATCGGGGTGACCCGTCCTCTCTGCTCTGCTGGTCGGCCCCGGCCCGGTCATGCCGGGCCTAGTCATACCGGGCCTAGTCATACCGGGCCTCGGCGCGCCAGCCGTCGTCGTCCAGTGCCAGCAGCCACGCGCCGTCGCGCTCGTCGACGATCTGCGCCCGGTGCACGGTGCGCGCGGCCGCCGAGTCCCACCATCGTTCTCGCACCGGCCACGGGCCGGCCCAGGCCAGCACCCGACTCGGCTGGGCCCCGCCGGCGCCCTCGAGGAACCGAGGTGCCGAGAACCGCGCCGGCTCACCATCGAACGCGCCGCGGTCATCGACGCGCAGGGACCGGCCGTCGTCGGCGACGAGAGCGACCGGATGGCGTTCCCGGTACACCGTGGCGGGGAGCAGCCCGTCGAGGCTCCCCGACCAGGGCCTGGCGGCACCGGCCGGACTCCCGCCTGGACTGCTGCTCAGACCACGGCCCGACGAAGCGGCACCGTCATCGCCCCAGGGCACGGAAAGTTGTCGGTCGGCAAGCATCCGCCCACCGCCGATGGCCGCCGTGACGACACCCGCGTGGCCGACCAGGCCCTGCACCCGGGTGAGGGCATGGTGGATCCGCTCGTCGGGCCCCGTTCCCCACAGGCCGTCCTCGTGGTTCGCGACGGCGTCGACCCGATCGGGGGAGAAGACCACCCGGACGACGCCGGCGGCCAGGCCGGAGTCGGCCCGCCCCTCGCCCTGTAACTGCCAGCGCACCCTGTCGATCAGCTCGGAGGCCGAGAACCACCGGGGATGCCGCCAGGTGCGTTCGGTCAACAGACCGTCTTCGGTGCTGACCAGGATCGAGACGGCCGTGCAGACCAGGGTCTGCTCCCGCAGACCCTGCACGAAGGCGTCCGCGGTGCTGCGCAGCGCGAAGGCGAGTTGGTCGATGCGATCCAGCGCCGGTTCGAATTCCTGGCCGCGGTCGAACACCGGGGTGGGGGTGCGGGGCACGACCTCCTCGTGCTCGCGCCCGGCCGCCCTGGCGTGCGCCTGCGCCGCAGCAGCACCGAAACGACGATGCACGTCCAGGGCGGGCAGGGCGGCGAGCTGGCCGAGGGTGTGCACCCCGAGCCGGGCCAGCAGGGTGCCGAGCCCCGCCTCAGCCACTGCCGACACGGGCAGGGGTGCCAGGAACGCGGCGGATTCGCCGGGCGGGACGACGTGAACCCGAGGTTCAGGCCCGACACCAGCGGGACCGACCGCCCGCGCCGCCTGCTCGGCGGCAAAGGGGCCGTCGGCGATTCCGACCCTGGCCTCGGGAAGTCCGGCGCCGTGCAGGTAGCCGAGCATGGCTCGCGCCGCGGCGGCCTCACTGCCGTAGTACCGCACCGGGCCACGGGCGCGGATCGCGCAGGTGCCGGGCCGGAGCACGGCCACACCGGGCGTGATGTCCTCGAGGCCATCGAGAATCGGGTCGAAGGCCCGCCGGTCCAGCGCGGGGTCATAGGGCAGCACGACGAGGTCTGTGCACCGGAACTGGGCCTCCCGCACGGTCAGTCCGCGCCGGACGCCCAGACGGCGCGCCTCGGGCGAACAGGCGAACACCAGCCCGTGGTCGATGAGAGCCAGCGGGGCATCCGCGGGCAGGCCGGTGGCCGACCGAGCGGCGAGCACCGGCCAGTCCGGGCACCACAAGACGATAGTGCGTTCGCGGTTCATGACTCAGCCCGCTGCCGGCTGCCGGCCCGCGCTCGGCCGCCTCGGCCGCTGTCCAGACGCGGGGCAGGTTCGGCTTCGCCCGGGGTGGCGACCTCCGGAAGGTGCACAAGCGTGGAGCGCCGTCGTCCGGAGCCGTTCCGCCCGGAGACGTGGACGGTCACATCTCGACCTGCCAGGTAGCCGTGTCCGGCGCCCAGGCCGTCCCAGCGGGTGTCGGTGACCCGAAGTGCGGCCTCACCCTGGGGCCAGGTCCCGGCGACGATCAGGGTGCAGCCGCTCTGCCGCAGCCGCGCGGCGAGCCTGGCCGCCTCCGCGTCGCCGACCGCACGCTCGGGATGCACTACAACGATGGGCAGCACATCCACCAGCGCCGCCGTCACGGCCAACCACTGATCGGCGGGGGAGGGAACAAGCACTATTCGCTCGAGGTCGATTCCGAACCCGATCGCCGCCTCCGCGCCGAAATCGGGTAGACCCACCACGGCGCCCCATCCGCCGTCCACTGTCGCCGCGGCGAGCACGGCCATGATCAGCGACGTCGAGTTGTTGACCGTGTAGACCACACCCGTGCGCAGGATCCCGTCGGGAAGGAGCCCGGCGAGGACCCCGGAGACGGGCCGCCCACCGGCATCCCAGCGGTCGCGCTGCATTCCGTGGATGCGCGCCTGGAGCTCGCTGACCCGCTCGGCCGCGGAGCCGGCGGGAGAGCCGGCTGCGTGCGCTACGGAGGTCAGCGGAATGGACACCCTCTAATTTTCGAACACAGATTCGATTTCGTCAACCCGTGTGGATAACCGGGTCCTCCTCGGAGGCACGGTAACCTGAGCCTATGTGTGGGCGATTCATCATTACCGATTCGGCGCCTGACCTCGCCGCCATGTTCGACATCGAGCACGAGGCCGGAGAGCTGCCGGCGGCGTCCTGGAACGTGAAACCGACCGAGCAGATCGCCATCGTGCTCGAATCGATGAAATCAGATCCGGTCGTTCGCCGGCTGGAACCGGCGCGCTGGTCGCTGGTGCCGACCTTCTCTCCGGAGCTGACCGCCGCGTTCGCCACCTTCAACGCACGGGCCGAGACCGTCGCCGAGAAGCCGACATTCCGCACCGCCCTGGCCAAAACCCGGGCCATCGTGCCGGTCACCGGCTACTACGAATGGCACACCGTGGGAACCACGAAAACGCCGTACTTCGTACACTCCGAAGACGGCCTGCCGCTGGCACTGGCCGGACTGTACTCGTGGTGGCGCAATCCCACTCTCGGTCCCAACGACCCGGCCCGATGGGTGCTGACGGCCACCATCCTCACGACAGCCGCCCAGGGCGCACTCGCCGAGATCCACGACCGGATGCCCGTTGTGCTGCCTGAAGAGTGCTGGGACCGCTGGTTGGACCCGCACGCCGATGGCGATCAGGCCCTCGTCGACGCGGCGGTCGAGGCTTCCTCGGAGGCGGCGGCCGGGTTGGCCTTTTACCAAGTGGCGCCGGTCTCCGGTGATGCGCCGGACCTCATCGACCCGCTCGGCCCGGAGCGTGAGGTCGGGTACAGCGCCTGACCGGCGCGCAGCTCCACGCCGTGCCCGGCGAACTAGTACTCTCGAAACGAGCCCGGATAAGCTTTCGCGGCACCGTTGAGAGGAACATTCCATGCCCATTCTTACCTTCGTCGTCGCGATGGCCATCTTCGTCCTGGGCCTGTGGCTGTTCGGTTTGGCCTTCACCGTGACCGCCTGGCAGGGCGCGATCTTCTTCGCCGGCATCCTGGCCGTCAGCGCGGCCGTCGCCATCCCGATGCGGGCACTGCGCAACTAGCCCGCCCGATGATGCCGGGCCGGCACCCAGCCCGACCAGCCCAGCCACGAGGAACCCATGCGCGCCGAACAGCTCACCGACCCGATCACCTTTCACGGTGAGGGTCCGGTGTTCGCACAGTCCTGGGGCGGACTGCGCCTCGTCGACCTGTTCGCCGGTGACGTTCTGTCCCTGGCCGCCGACGGCACGGTCACCCGGCGGCACGTGGACAGCATCGCCGCGGCCCTGCGACCGCGCGTGGGCGGCGGTGCGGTCATCGCCCTCGAACGCGGTTTCGCCCTCGAGGACGCCGACGGCACCCTGACCCGACTGCCGGAGGTCTGGGCGGATCCGAGCGTGCGGATGAACGACGGGGGCGGCGCTCCGGACGGCTCGTTCTACTGCGGTTCGATGGCGTATGACCAGCGCACCGGCGCCGGATCGCTCTACAGGCTCTCACCGGACGGCTCCGTGGAGCTGGCCCTGGCCGACGTGACCATCTCGAATGGTCTCGCCTGGAGCCCGGACGGCTCGTTGGCCTACTACAACGACACCCCGACCGGCCGGATCGGGGTCTTCGATTGGGCCCCGGAGACCGGACTGACCGGGCTGCGCCCCTTCGTCGACATCCCCTCCGCCGACGGCTACCCCGACGGCCTCACCGTGGACAGCGAGGGCGGCGTCTGGGTCGCGCTGTACGCCGGTGGGGCGGTGCGCCGCTACTCGCCGGAGGGCACCCTGGACGAGGTCATCGAGGTGGCCGCGCAGCGGGTCACGGCGTGCACCTTCGGCGGCGACGACCTTCGCCGGCTGTACATCACCACGTCCCGCGAAGGTCTCGCCCCCGGCGAGGACCCGCTGGCCGGCTCGGTCTTCACGGTGACCCCCGGGGTGGCCGGACTGGCGGAAGCGCCCTTCGCCGGTTAGCGGCCCGGCACGGCGCCGCGGCCACGGCTCAGAGGCCGGCCACGAGGTTGATCAGTGTTGCCAGGATGATCGAGCCGAACAGGAATGACATCAGCGCGTGCCGCAGGGCCACCGCACGAATGGTCGACGACGTCAGTGATGTGTCCGACACCTGGAAGGTCATCCCCACTGTGAAGGACAGGTACGCAAAGTCCGCGTACCTGGGCGGCTCCAGCTGGTTGAAATCGACGCCACCGTCATCATCCGCGTAGTACAGCGAGGCGTACCGCAAGGCGAACAGGGTGTGCACGAGCACCCAGGACAGCGCGACGACGACCAGCGCCAGCGCGGCGAGCAGGCCCTGGCCCGCCCCCTCAGCGGCGCGTGCCTGCACCAGCACGATGAGGATGCTGCCGAGGCTGGCCAGGCTCGCCAGGATCAGCAACAGGTCGGTGATGCCCCGTGACGGGTCTTCCCTGGTGGCGTGCGCGGCCGTGGTGGCGGCGTCCAGCGGAGCGACGCTGACCCAGACCCAGCCGATGTAAAGCACAGCCGCGACCGCCCAGCCGATCGCCGGCGCCAGCAACCAGTTGCCCAGCAGGCCAGACGCCAGACCCGCGAGGATGCCGACGGTCACCATGACGATGAACCGGGTGCTCGATCGGTGCACCCGGGGAACCGGAGTTGAGGTCTTCACTCGCTGATCGTTGCACAAATCAAACGCTGCGCGGGCGCCACCCGGTGTCGGGGAGATACCAGCAACGCTGGCTAGGCTGGGAGACGTACGACCCAACCCGTTCCAGGCCGAAAGAGACCGCACGAATGTCAGAGAGTCCGGCCGCAGCCAGCCCCTACGAGGTGCTGGGCGTGAGCCCGTCGGTGACCGACGAGGAGCTGCGACGCGCCTACCGCCTCAAGCTGCGGCAATCCCACCCAGATGTCGGCGGCAGTGCGGCCTCCTTCCACGCCGTGCAGATCGCCTGGGAACGCATCGGAAGCCCGGAGTCCCGGGCCGCCTACGACGGGGCCCGCTACCCGGAGACCGAATACTCTGGCGCCAGCACCGCGTCACGCCCGACAAGCAGGCCCACCTCGGCCGGGATGAAGGCCAGGATGCACGGGCATCCCGGCGGCCACTCCCGCCAGCGTTATCTCGCGATGCTGCGGGAATGGGCCGGTCGCGGCACCGTCATCGCTGACCCGTACGCCCCCGATCTGGTGCGGTCCGCGCCACGGGAGATCCGACACCGGCTGGCCAAGGCCCTCGCCGAGGAAAGCACAGCCCAGCTGATCTCGGGCCTGGGCATCGGCTACACCGCCTGGCACGACATCGCCACCCGCGAGGACGTCGAGAAGATCGACCACGTCGTTCTCGGCCCGGCCGGACTGTTCGCTATCCTCTCGGATGACTGGGGGTCGCCCGTTCAACTCAAGCGCGGCGAACTCGTCGGCGATGGCCTTGCGCCAGGCGAGGAGCCGCTGGACGAGTTCGCGTCCGCGGCACGCATCCTCGCCAAGTCCCTGCGGGTGCGCTTCACCGCGCTCGTCGTGGTGGTGCCTGATCAGCTCGTGGCAGAACCCGTGTCGCTGCCGAGCCGAGGCAGGCGGCCAATGGTGGTCGTGATCCCACGGTCCCGCCTGGTCGGGGTGCTGCGTGACGGCATCGCCGGGATGGAACGGGGCAGCTTCGAGAAGGTGTTCGAGCTGCGCAGCACCCTGCAGAACGGCATCCGCTTCGTCGAAGACTAGGCGGGCGCGGCCGCGCCGAGACCGAGCTTCTGCACCCAGTAGCCCAAAAATGCGGCGCCGGCCTCATCGTGGATGAGGTCGCCCTCCACGATCACCGGGTACGGCCGCTCCAGGATGCCGTCGGCCGGGCGCACGTCCACGTGTGCCACCTCGTAGCCGGCGGCGTGCAGGTGGTCGGCCATGAGGTAGTCGCTGCGGGAATCGCCCACCGAGCGCCACAGCCGGGGGAGCGGTCCGCCCTCGGCGAAGAAGGCCAGGGCTCGCTTGGCGGCGTGGTCCTTGTCAAGGTCGACCGATTCGATGTCGGTGGAAATGATGGTGGTGTCGATGCGGAACGGGACCGTTCCCTCGGCGTCGGGGGAAACCCTGTCGCCGAAGCGCACGCCCAGTCCGTGGTCGATCATGATCGTGTACGCGGCGTCCTCGAACGACGCTTGAGCGGCGTGGTAGGCAGCCCGGTCGACATCCGTGCGTTGTTCAACGGAGACCATCGCGAGCTTGGTCTCGTCGAAGAACATGGTGTCGGCGTAGTCGGCGGCGACCAGCTCGCGGATGCGGCTCACGACGGGGTCAGGCAGGGCGACGCTGGCGTCGACGACGACCTCGCCCATGCCGGTCTGGGTGATCGGGAACCACACGGCGCCCTTCTCGCAGACCCCGTACATGCGCATCTCGCGCGGCAGGCCCGCGGCGACCAGCGGGGCCACCACCTGCTCACTGATGAACTGCGCCGACCGACCGGTGATGAAACCGATGGGTACGTTCGCGCCGGCCAGGGTGATGAGGTCGGTGATGATGCTCGGTGTGGCGATGGTGCGGGTGTCCGGGCTGGCGATCGGACCATCGACATCGAGCAGCAGGCCGAGCGGGGAAACAGTTTCAGGCATGCTTCATTGAACCAGTTCCCGCCCCGGGGCGTTGGCGCCCGTCGCAGCACCTATCGTTGAACCTGATGATTACCAGACGAGAAGCAGCGCTCCGCCTCGACATTCCCCTCGAGATGGCGCAGCGCCACGACCTTCCCAGCCGCATGACCGAAGCCCAGCTCGCCGAGATCGAGAACAACCCGCCGGCCTGGCTCGTGCAGTCCCGTGCGAACCGCACCGGCAAGAAGCCCGTCTGGATCGAACTCACCTGCAGCGTGTGCGGGTTCACCGAGGCGGCGCGGCCGAAGAAATGGTGGCCGACGTTCACCTACCTCAGCTGCGACCACCACGGTTACGACGAGCTCCCGGCCGCCGCGGCCGGCCTCAGCCGCCGCGAAGTCGACGGCATCGGCAGCCGGTTCATCGGCATCGTCGACGCATCCGAGCAGGGGGAGCAGGACTCATGAGCCTGATCCGGCTGAACGACGTCACCGTGCGTTTCGAAAACACCCAGGTGCTCCGCGAGACCTTCTTCAGGCTTGAGCCGGGCGACAGGGTCGGCATGATCGGCCGGAACGGGTCGGGCAAAACCACCCTCATCAAGCTGATCCTCGGTCAGGTGACGCCGGACACCGGTACCGTCACCGTCGACGACGGCGTGAAGATCGGCTACTTCTCCCAGTTCTCCGAGCTGAACGGCGAGTCCACCATCACCGAGGTCCTCGACGCCCTGTTCGTGGAGATCAAGGCCGTCGAGGCCGAACTCGCCTCCATCGACGTTGCCATCGCCGCCGACTCCTCGGCCAGCGCCGAGCTCGACAGGCTGATCCACCGCCAGTCCGAACTGTTCGAGGACATGGACCGGCTGGACGGCTGGGACTACCCGCGCCGGATCGACGCTGCCCTGACCATCCTCGGCTTCGACGAAGCGCACCGCAGCTGTGCGATCGACGAACTCTCCGGCGGCTGGCGCAACCGCGCGGCCCTGGCGAAGATCCTGCTCGAGGCACCGGACGTGCTCCTGCTCGACGAGCCCACCAACTACCTCGACGTGGCCGGCGTGGAGTGGCTGGAGGGCTGGTTCCGCGACTTCAAGGGCGCCGCCGTGATCGTGTCGCACGACCGCACCTTCCTCGACGCCGTCGTCACCCGCATCATCGAGTTGGAGAACTTCCACCTACACGAGTACCCGGGCAACTTCGGCGAGTACGTGGTTCAGAAGCAGTTCCGGCTGAAGACCCTCGAGCAGCAGTTTGTGCACGAGTCCGAACTGCTCGCTTTCGAATCCGAAGGCATCGCCGACCGGCGCGAGGCCCAGAAGAACGCCAGCCGCAAGCTCGGCAGCCAGCTGGCCACCATCAAGAAGTCCCGCACGCCGCGGCCGGTCGACAAGATCATCACCGAAATCTACGGCGGTCTGCACGTGAAGGATGTGCTCTGCCGGGTGGAGATGCTCAGCAAGGCCTACGGCGAGAAGGTGCTCTTCAACGACCTGAGCTTCGAAATCCGCCGCGGCAACCGCATCGTGGTGCTCGGTGCCAATGGCAGCGGCAAGACCACCCTGCTCCGGGTGCTCACGGGTGAGGAATCCGCGGATCACGGCGAGGTCGACTGGGCGAAAGGCGCCGGGATGGTGTCGTACAACCAGGTACTCGCCGAACTGGACGACACCGACACCGTCAGCCACGCGGTCAACGCGCTCGAAGGCAGCCTGGCGTTCACGGCGACCCGCAAGTCGGTGAACCGGTTCCTGACCATGTTCCAGTTCTCCGAGGCCGACCTCAAGCAGAAGATCGGCAACCTCTCCGGCGGCCAGAAAGCCCGGGTGGCCATGGCCCAGTGCCTGCTCTCCGGTGCGTCGGTGCTGCTCCTGGACGAGCCAACCAACCACCTGGATATGTCCAGCACCCAGGTGATGGAGCGGGCCCTGTTGCACTTCCCCGGCGCCGTGGTCGTGGTCAGCCACGACAGGTTCTTCACCGACAAGATCGCCAACCGTCGGCTGATCTTCGGACAGCTCGGTGCCGACCCCGGCGAGGTCGAGGTCGCCGTCGCCTGACCGCCTGACCGCCTGCCGGCGCGGCCCGCGGGTGTGGGGCTGCTCTTGCGACCCCTCAGGATCGCTAGGGGCCGGCGAGGGTGCCGTCCGGGAGGGCCTCACGTATCGACCCGGGACCGGTGCCCAGGTAGAGCGGCCAGATCACCTCGGCGCTGCCCGGTAGTTGCCAGACCAGACCCTCGAGCGCGGATGCCTGGTACAGCGGCTGGCCGGCGGGCCGCCCGGCGCCAGGCTCCTGGATTTCCGTGTACTCGGAGGTCGGGTCCTCGTCGACGTAGCTGCGGGCGCCATCCCAGGCCGGCTCCAGATAAGCGACGATGGCCGTTCCGGCCGGCACAATCCGCGAGCACTCGTCCGGGCCGGCCGAAGCGAATTCGATGTACACGCTGCCGTTAACGGCCGGGTCCAGTGTCCCGTGCACAACCGTGACGTTCGACACGACGATCACCGCGCTTCGCGTCGTCGACGTCTCCTTCGATGCGGAGTAGGTGCTGTCGCGGCCCGCCTGGATCCGAGCGATCTCGCCCATGATCACCACGGTGCTGTCCCCGGCCAGCACCGCCAGTGACTCGATCGGGTCGTAGTCCACGATCCCCGGTGGGCTGCACGCGGTGAAGACCTCGTCAGCACTGGGCCCGGCCGGCGCCGACCCCATGGTCGGGCCGGCGGCGGACGGAGCCGTGGCGTCGCCGTGGCCGCATCCGGTGATCAGCACACCGACGCACGCAACGGCGACGCACAGCTGCCAGGCCCGTGCGCGGGCTGTTCGGTAGACGTCCATACTCACTAGTATCCGGCCGGCCGCAACTGGTTCCCCTACAGGGTCGCGCGCACCTGCACTGTCGCGCCGGCGGGCGCGTACGGAACCGTGCGCCCCTCGATGGCAACACCGTCAACCTCGAGGCTGGCGCGCGAGCCTTCACGGCCCGAGTTGGCCACGGTGATGACGTACGTCGCACCGCGGGCCTGCCGGGTCACGGTGAACTCCGCGACGTCCGGTCCGATCTGCGGGTCGACCACGAGACCGTCGTAGTCGGTGCGCACACCCAGGAGGTACTGGGATACGGTCACGAAGTTCCACGCCGCCGTGCCGGTCAGCCAGGAGTTCTTGGCCTCGCCGTGCCTGGAGGCCTCCTTGCCGGCGATCATCTGGGCGTACACGTAGGGCTCGGTGCGGTGCACCTCGGAGATGTCTTCCCGGTACGCGGGGGTGATCTTCCGGTAGTGGTCGAACGCCTTCGCGCCGCGGCCGATCACGGTCTCGCCGATGATCACCCACGGGTTGTTGTGGCAGAAGATGCCACCGTTCTCCTTGTAGCCCGGGGGATACGTCGAGACCTCGCCCAATTCGATGCGGTAGCTCTTGTACGCCGGGTACTGCAGCACCAGGCCGTGCTCGGAGCCGAGCAGCCGGTCCACGGAATCGAGGGCACGGAACGCGGGACTGGTCTTGACCGGGGTGCCGTCGCTGTTGTGCTCGACGCCGACACCGGCGAGGACCGCGAAGCCCTGCGGCTCGATCCAGATCTGACCCTCGGTGTCCTCGGCCGTGCCGACCTTGTTGCCGTAGAAGTCGTAGGCACGCAGGAACCAGTCGCCGTCCCAGCCGTGCGTCAACAGTGCCTGGCTCATGTCGGCGGCGGCCTTGCGGGCCTTGTTCGCCTGCACGGTGTCCCCACCGCGTTCGGCTATGGTGGCGTACTGGCCCGCGGCGAGCACGAACTGCGCGGCGATGAAGGTGGACTCCGCGACCCCGCCGGCCTGGTTCTCGGTGGTCTGGAAGGACTCGCCCGGCGTTGTCGAGAAGCAGTTCAGGTTCAGGCAGTCGTTCCAGTCGGCGCGCCCGATCAGCGGCAGCCCGTGCGGACCGAGGTTGTTCAGGGTGAACTCAAACGACCGGGTCAGGTGGGTGTACAGGGTCTCGGCGAGAGCGTCGTTGTTGTCGAACGGCACCACCTCGTCGAGGATCGTGTAGTCGCCGGTCTCCTTGAGGTAGCCGTCCACCCCGATGATCAGCCAGGCCGGGTCGTCGTTGAAGCCGGACCCGAGTTCGTTGTTGCCCCGCTTGGTGAGGGGCTGGTACTGGTGGTACGCCGACCCGTCCGGCAGCTGGGTCGCGGCGATGTCCAGGATGCGTTCGCGAGCGCGGTCCGGGATCAGGTGCACAAAACCGAGCAGGTCCTGGGTCGAGTCCCGGAAGCCCATGCCGCGACCGATGCCGGTCTCGAAGTACGACGCCGAGCGGCTCATGTTGAAGGTCACCATGCACTGGTACTGGTTCCAGATGTTTACCATCCGGTTGAGCTTGTCGTCGGGCGAGGTCACCGTGTACGCGGAAAGCAGGTCCGTCCAGTAGACCCCGAGGGCGTCGAAGGCGGCATCCGCGGCCTCGGTGGTGGACAGACGCGCGAGGAGGGCCTGGGCCCGGGTCTTGTTGATGACCTGCTTGGCGTCGTCGGCCCACTTCTCCTCGCCGGTCTCGGCGTTGTTCTCGACGTAGCCGAGAACGAAGACCAGGTCACGGCTTTCCCCGGGCTGCAGGGTCGAGTCGACCTGGTGGGAGCCGATCGGGTACCAGCCGGAGGCCATCGAATTCGCCGCGGCGCCTGCGTGCGGGACCTTGGCCTCCGCAAGGGTTTCGTAGAGGCCGACGAAGGTCTCGCGGTCGGTGTCGAAGCCGGCGATCTCGGCGTTCACGCCGTACACGGCGTAGTGGTCGCGACGCTCCCGGTATTCGGTCTTGTGGTAGATCGCGCTGCCGTCGACCTCGACCTCGCCGATGGAAAGGTTGCGCTGGTAGTTGGTCTGGTCGTCCTGGGCGTTCCACAGGCAGAACTCCAGGTAGGAGAACAGGGAGAAGGTCTTGACCGCATCCGACGTGTTGGTGATCGTGACCTTCTGCACCTCCGCCGTCTCACCGAGTGGAACGAAGTACAGCGTGGAGACCCGCAGGCCGCCGCGTTCGCCGGTGATGCGGGTGTAACCCATGCCGTGCCGGGTTTCGAAGAAATCGAGGTCCTTCTTCATCGGCAGCCAGCTGGACGTCCAGACGTCGTCGCCGTCCTTGATGAAGAAGTAGCGTCCACCGGAGTCTGTGGGGACGTCGTTGTAGCGGTAGCGAGTCAGGCGGCGCATCTTGGCGTCCTTGTAGAAGGTGTACCCGCCCGCCGTGTGCGAGACCAGCGAGAAGAAGTCCTCGCTGCCGAGATAGTTGATCCACGGGTAGGGAGTCAACGGGGTCTCGATGACATATTCCCTGGCTTCATCGTCGAAGTGGCCGAACTTCATGCGTGCACCTTTTCGGTTTCAAGGGACCGGGTGTCGCGGGGATCCATTGTTCTGAATCCGCCGGCGCAGCCGGGCCTGGTCTCTGTGAGAGCGCTCTCACGAGCGCCTGGGATGACTCTAGCATCAGGATTGTGGCGACGGCACGTGACCTGTCGCGTTCCGGGAATCTTCACCGGGCGCAGAGCGCGGCGCACCGTCGGTGCGCGCTGACGACGAGCAATACCGAGTCGCCAGAAGTCTCGTTAAACGAGACAGGGCCGGATCCTAAGATCCGGCCCGTGAACTGTCTCAACCAGTTCTCGTTGATCGTTGTCTTACCAACAATCTCCGTGTCCGAGGGGGGACTTGAACCCCCACGCCCTATACGGGCACTAGCACCTCAAGCTAGCGCGTCTGCCATTTCCGCCACCCGGACTGGATGTTTTGGCCGCAGTTATGTTTTGCTGCCGGGGAATAACTTAGCACGGATCCAAACCACTTCCGGACACCGGTGGGTTCCACGCCCGGTAGCGTGAACTGCATGACAGCCCCCGCCACCAGCCCCGCTTCGGCCAATGCTCTCGACCTCACCACCGAGATCGCCCGCGACCTCATCAGGTTCGACACGACGAACTATGGCGAGGGGCGCTCCAACGGCGAGACGGATGCCGCGGAGTACGTCGCCGAGAAGCTGCGCGCCCTTGGCCTGGCGCCGGAGCTGTTCGATTCGGAGCCGGGTCGCACCAGCGTGGTCGCCCGGGTACCCGGCCGCGACCGCAGCAAGGGCGCACTGGTCGTACACGGCCACCTCGATGTGGTGCCCGCCGACCCGGCGAACTGGTCGGTGGATCCGTTCGGCGGCGAGATCAAGGACGGCATGCTGTGGGGGCGCGGCGCCGTCGACATGAAGAACATGGACGCGATGATCCTGGCGTCCCTCACGGATGTGCTCGACCAGGGTGGCCAGCCAGAGCGGGACCTCGTCATCGCGTTCTTCGCCGATGAGGAGGCCGGGGGAGTGTACGGCTCGCACCACCTCGTCGACACCCGCCCGGACCTGTTCGCGGGAGCGACCGAGGCCATCAGCGAGGTCGGCGGCTACTCGATCAGCATCGGCGGCCAGCGGGCCTACCTGCTCCAAACCGGTGAGAAGGCTCTCATCTGGCTCAAGCTCGTGGCGCACGGCCCGGCCGGCCACGGTTCCCGGCTGGTCACGGACAACGCCATCACCCGGCTCGCCGAGGCCGTCGCCAGTGTGGGTCGGCGGCAGTGGCCGATCCGCCTGACGAACACCACCCGGCAGTTGCTTTCGGAGATCGCCCGGATCCTCGGTGTGGAGCCGCAGTCCATGGGTCCGGACGAGCTGGCCCTGGCGACGGGCACAGCATCCGGATTCATCCAGGCGAGCCTGCGCACCACCATGAACCCGACGGTGTTGCAAGCCGGCTACAAGCACAATGTCATCCCCGATCGCGCCGAGGCCCTCATCGACGTGCGTTCCCTGCCCGGCGAGGAAGACGCCGTGCTGGCCGAACTGGCCGAGCTGGTCGGCCCGGATATCGAAATCGTGGTGATGCACCAGGACGTGGGGCTGGAGACCGAGTTCGCCGGCCCGCTGATCGACCGGATCGTCCAGACCCTCGGCACCCACGACCCGGGCGCTCCGGTGCTCCCGTACCTCATGCCTGCCGGCACCGACAACAAGGCGTTGAGCAAACTGGGCATCAAAGGATACGGCTTCGCCCCGCTGAAACTCCCAGCCGATTTGGATTTTCCGGCGCTGTTCCACGGCGTTGATGAGCGTGTGCCACTGGACGCATTAGTGTTTGGCAGGACGGTTTTGACCGATCTGCTGACGACGTACTAGCCCACTGAAGCGCTAACGGCCAGCACACCGCACAAGCGAAACGAGTATCACGTGGACTTCCTCAACGCGGTCATCCTGGGCCTGGTCCAGGGCTTGACCGAATTCCTGCCGGTCTCCTCCAGCGCCCACATCAGCATCGTGGGTCAGTTCCTCGGCACCGGTGAGGACCCCGGCGCCCGGTTCACGGCGATCACCCAGATCGGCACCGAGGCGGCCGTGGTGATCTTCTTCTGGCGCGACATCGTGCGCATCATCGGCCAATGGGCGAAGTCCCTGGTCGGCAAGGTACCGCGCAGCGACGCGGATGCCCGGATGGGCTGGCTGATCATCCTCGGCACCCTGCCCATCGTCATCCTGGGCCTGCTCTTCCAGGACCAGATCGAAACCAGCCTGCGCAACCTATGGGTCACCGCGATCATGCTCATCGCGTTCGGCGTGCTCCTGGGTGTCGCCGACTATGTCGGTGCCAAGCGCCGCAAACTGGACGACCTCACCGTCGGGCACGGCGTCATCTTCGGTTTCGCCCAGGCGCTGGCGCTCATCCCCGGGGTCTCGCGTTCCGGCGGCACCATCACGGCCGGCCTGTTCCTCGGCTACGAGCGGGCCGCCGCCGCCCGATACGCGTTCCTGCTCGCGATCCCCGCCGTTCTCGGCAGTGGCTTCTACCAGGTCTACAAGTCCATCAAGGAACCCTGCGTCGTGGCCGCCGCGAACTGCACGCCCGAACTGTTCGGCCCGCTGGAAACCCTCGTCGCCACCGTCGTGGCGTTCGTCGTGGCGCTGTTCGTAATCGGCTTCTTCATGAACTACATCTCCAAGCGCAGTTTCATGCCGTTCGTGGTCTACCGCATTGCGCTGGGCATCGTCGTGATGATCCTGCTGGGCACGAACACCATCACGGCGTAGTTAGGCTGGAAGTATGCGCGCCTGGTCACACCCCGTCATCCCGTCGATTCCGGGACTCTCACAGGCCCCGCGCCTGCACGACACCGCGACGGACTCGATCGTCGAAGCCAAACCGACCGACGTGGCCAGGCTGTACGTCTGCGGCATCACGCCGTACGACGCCACCCACCTCGGCCACGCGGCCACCTACCTCGCCTTCGACACGCTGCAGCGGGTGTGGCGTGACGGCGGTTACCGGGTGCACTACGCCCAGAACGTGACCGACGTCGACGACCCGCTGCTGGAACGTGCCACCGCGACCGGCGTCGACTGGCGTGACCTCGCCGTGGAGCAGACCGACCTGTTCCGGGCCGATATGGAGTCCCTGGGCATCATCCCGCCCGACGATTTTGTGGCCGTGACCGACGTCATCGACGACATCAGCGCCGCGGTGCTGGCACTGCGCCAGTCCGCGCTGGCCTACAAGGTGCCGACACCGGATGCGCTGCCCACGCCCGACGGACCCGGCGCCGACCTATACTTCGACATCCGGGCGGCCGAGCGCCAGGCGCCGTGGGCCCTCGGCGAGGAGAGCAACCTCGATCAGAGCACCATGCTCACCCTGTTCGCCGAGCGCGGCGGAGACCCCGACCGGGCCGGAAAGCGCGACAGGCTCGACCCGCTGCTCTGGCGCGCCGCCCGCGCGGGAGAGCCCTCCTGGGAGTCACCCGTGGGGGCCGGCCGCCCCGGCTGGCACATCGAGTGTTCGGTCATCGCCCTCGCCGAGCTCGGAACCGACTTCACCGTGCAGGGCGGCGGGAGCGACCTGATCTTCCCGCACCACGACATGAGCGCCGGCCACGCCGCCGCGCTGTCCGGGCATCCGCTGGCCCAGGTGTACAGCCACACCGGCATGGTCGCCTACCAGGGCGAGAAGATGAGCAAGTCGCTGGGCAACCTGGTTCTCGTCTCCCGCCTTCGGGCCCGCGGCACCGACCCACGCGCCATCCGCCTGGCCCTGCTCGCTCAGCACTACCGCACCGACTGGGAGTGGACCGCGCAGCAGTTGGTTGATGCCGAGGCTCGCCTGGCGGCGTGGACGTCGGCCTTCGGCCCCGTCGACCCCGTTGACTCCGCGGCCGGCGCTGCAGTCTCGGCGTTCGAGAGCGCTGCGGCGGTTGTCGAGCGGATGCGCGCCGCGCTGGTCGACGATCTCGACACCCGGGGTGCCCTGGACGCTGTGGACGCTGCTGTGGCGGCCGGCGTGGACGACCGTGCCCTCGTCGCCGCGGCGATCGACGCGCTCCTGGGCGTCAAGCTCTAGCCCACCCTGGCTGGTCCGCCTTAGGGCTGGCGGGGCTCCGGGCCCTGACGGCCGTCGGCCCAGCCGTCCCGGCCGCCGTCGCCGCGTTTCCGCAGGTACTTCTCGAACTCCTGGGCGATCGCCTCTCCGCTGGCCTCCGGTGAGTCGACGGTGTCCCTGGCCTGCTCGAGCTGACCGATGTACGCTGCCATCTCCTCGTCCTCGGCGGCGAGGGCGTCGATGCCCGTCTCCCACTCGGAGGCGTCGGTAACCAGGTCGCCGCGGGGGATCACAACGTCGATGATCTCCTCGAGCTTGTCGATCAGGGCGAGCATGGCCTTGGGCGACGGAGCGTTGTGCACGTAGTGCGGCACGGATGCCCAGATCGACAGGCTCGGGATACCCACGGTCTCGGCCGCTGCGGCCAGCACGCTGAGGATGCCCACGGGCCCCTCGTAGCTGCTGCGCTCGATCTGCAACTCGGCACGCACCTCGGGATTGTCGCTCGAGACGAAGATCGAGATCGGCCGGGTGTGCGGCACGTCCGCCAGCATCGCGCCGAGGAAGACGATCCCGCTCACATCCGCGGCGAGCACGGAGTCCAGGATCTCGGCCGTGAAGCTCTTCCAGCTGCGCGAGGGCTCCGTTCCGACCAGCAGGTAGATGTTTCCGGCGTTGGTGCCGCTGACCTTGAGCTGGGCGTCTTCGGCCAACGGAACCCCGCTGGCCCCGGGAACGACGGGACCGTACATGACCGCGCTCGGCCACTCGATGACCCGGTGGCCGTCCTCATCGGTGGAGATGCTGGGGCGGTTGAACTGGTAGTCGAAGTAGAGTTCGGGGTCGATCCGCTTGACCTCTTCGACATCGAGGAGCTCTTTCAGCGTGCTGACGGCGCCCGTTGCGGCTTCACCCGCATCGTTCCATCCTTCGAAGGCGACCACCAGGAGACGTCCGCTGAGGAACCCATTGCCGTCTGTCACTTGAGTGAAACCTCGTGTATTCCGGCCACCACGACTGGGTTGCCTCCTTCAAGGATAGGCCGTGCCCCCTAAACTTGAACCCCGTGACACTGATCCCCGCATTCTCGTCCCCACCCGCCGCCGTTCTCTGGGACATGGACGGCACCCTGGTCGACACCGAACCGTACTGGATGCGAGCCGAACACGAGCTCGTGGAGTCCTTCGGCGGCGTCTGGACGCACGCAGACGCCATGCTCTTGGTGGGCTCCGGCCTGCTCGGCTCCGCCGCCATCCTGCAGAACCGCGGGGTGAACCTCGCCGCTGAGGCCATCGTCGAGGTGCTGACCACCCGGGTTCAGGAGCAGCTCGGTTCGGCCGGCATCCCGTGGCGCCCCGGGGCCCACGAGTTGCTCACCGAACTGCACGGCGCCGGGATGCCGATGGCCCTGGTGACGATGTCCGAACACAGGATGGCCCGCCAGATCGCCGACCTCGTCGGCTTCGACGCCTTCGCCACCATCGTCTCCGGCGACATGGTGCAGCAGAGCAAGCCGCACCCCGAGGCCTACCTCACCGCTGCGGGCATCCTCGGCGTCGACCCCAGGCACTCCGTCGCGATCGAGGACTCCCTGCCCGGCGTCGCAGCGGCCGTCGCCTCCGGCGCCGTCGTCGTCGCGGTTCCGCACATGGTTCCCCTCGAGGAGAGCGAGCACTACACGCTGGTGCAGAGCCTGACCGGCAGCTCACTGGCCACCCTGACCGAGCTCTACCTGACCCGACGATCTTCCCCATCCACCCGCACCGTTACCCACACCGAGGACGCAACACGCGCATGAGCGACAACCAGGTCATCCAGAACAGCGGTCCGTTCCGCGCCGGCGACAGAGTGCAGCTCACCGGCCCCAAGGGCAAGCTGAACACCATCACCCTCGAACCGGGCAAGACGTTCCACACCCACCGGGGCATCCTCGAGCACAACGACATCATCGGCCTGCCCGACGCGTCCGTCGTCACCAACAACGTGGGCGTCGAACACCTCGCGTTGCGTCCGCTGCTCATCGACTTCGTCATGAGCATGCCCCGCGGCGCGGCCATCATCTACCCCAAGGATGCCGCCCAGATCCTCGCCCAGGCCGACATCTTCCCCGGCGCCACGGTGGTCGAGGCCGGCGTCGGCTCCGGAGCGCTGTCCCTCTGGCTGCTCCGCGCCATCGGCCCGGCCGGCACCCTGGCCTCCTTCGAACGCCGGGAGGAATTCTCCGACGTGGCCCGCGCCAACGTCGCCACCTTCCTCGGCAGCGACCCGCAGAACTGGTCCATCACGCTCGGCGACCTCGCCGACACGCTGCCGGAGACCATGCCGGCCCAGTCGGTCGACAGGGTCGTGCTCGACATGCTCGCCCCGTGGGAGTGCATCGATGTCGTCTCCGACGCGCTCAAGCCCGGGGGAGTGCTGCTCTGCTACGTGGCCACCGTCACCCAGCTGTCCCGCGTCGCGGAGGCCATCCGCGCCACCGGCAACTACACCAACCCCGATTCACACGAGACGATGGTGCGCGGCTGGCACGTGGAAGGCCTCGCGGTTCGCCCCGACCACCGGATGATCGGTCACACCGGTTTCCTCATCACCGCCCGCCGTCTCGCACCGGACACGATCCTGCCCGAGCTCAAGCGTCGCCCTTCAAAAACTGACTTCAGCGACGCCGACGTCGAGCTGTGGACCCCGGGCGCCCTGGGCGAGAGGTCCGTCAGCGCCAAGGTGATGCGCAAGCGCAACCGCACCGCCGAGAACGGCGCGGCGCTCTCCAAGGCTCGGGACCTCGACGCCGGATAGGATGGGCTTCGGCCTGCCGCCCGCACCAGCGGTTTCGGCCAGCATTCACCCCGAAAGTCACTCGACGGCATCACGCTGCCGCCTCCCCGTATCGAAATGAGGACCCGTGCGTAAAGTTCCCGCACTTATCGCAACCGCCGGCCTGGTGCTCGCGACCCTGACCGCCTGCAGCGCCGGCCCCGACAATGCCGGCTGCACGGCTCCGGTGTCCTCCGGCGACGCGTCCAAGCTGGTGGAGGTGACCGGCAAGTTCGGTTCGTCCCCCACCGTCGACTTCCCGACCCCGCTGAAGACCGAGACCACTCAGCGCAGCGAGATCATCGACGGCACCGGCCCCGGCCTCACCGAAGGCCAAAAGGTGCAGGTCGACCTCAGCGTCTTCAACGCCACCACGGGTGAGGCCATTGAGCAGAGCTCGTACGACGGCACCACCATGGCCAGCTTTGTCCTCAACGACCAGACCCTCACCGGCCTGACCGACGGTCTGCTCTGTGCCCAGGTGGGCTCCAGGGTCGCCGTTGTCGCGTCGGCGGCCGACACCTTCGGTCCGGCCGGCGGCAACGAAGACATCGGCGTCGCCGCGGACGATTCGCTCGTGTTCGTGCTCGACGTCGTCAAGGCGTACCTCACCCGCGCCGACGGCGCCGACCAGCTGCCCGTGGCCGGACTGCCCGCCGTGGTCCTCGCGGATGACGGCACCCCCGGCATCACGATTCCCTCGGCCGAGCCGCCCACCGAGCTGAAGGTCGGCGTGCTCAAGAAGGGCGACGGCGAGACCGTCACCGACGGGTCCACGGTCACCGTGCACTACACCGGTGTCGTCTGGGACTCCAAAGAGGTCTTCGACTCCAGCTGGGCCGCCGGAACCCCGGCCGCTTTCGTGGCCGCGGACGGTTCCACCACCGAGGGCGGCGTGATCCCCGGCTTCGCCAACGCTCTCATCGGCCAGACCGTCGGATCCCAGATCGTTGCCGTCCTCCCGCCCGACCAGGCTTACGGCGACCAGGCGACCGACACCATCCCGGCCGGCTCCACGCTGGTCTTCGTCGTAGACATCCTCGGCGTCGACTAACCGGCTTCCCGGCCCATCCCGCGGTCCCCAACGGGATGGGCCGACCATTGAGTGCACCACCGATAGAATCGCGTACGTGTCGCCCACCCCAGAACAGCCGCACCCGGTCACTGTCGAAGAACGCCTCTTCAGCCTGGTCCTTGCGCTCATTGCCACCCAGATCGGCCTGACCAAGGCCGACATCCTCTCGACCGTCCAGGGCTACCGGCAACGGTTCCGGGTCGGCGGTGACAACGCCAGCCTCGAGCGGCAGTTCGAACGTGACAAGGACGACATCCGGGAACTGGGCATCCCGCTCGAGACCATCGAGTCGCCCGACGACCCGGGCAGCAACCACCATCTGCGCTACCGCATCCCCAAGGGACTCTACGACCTGCCGGCAGACATCGTCTTCTCGCCCGACGAGATCATGCTTCTCAAACTCGCCGCCGCGGTGTGGCGGGAGGGGTCCCTCTCCGCCGAATCCCGCCGCGCACTCACCAAGCTCAACTCTCTCGGCATCGACTCGAGCGACCCTGTGATCGGTTACGCACCGTCGCTGCGCGCCCGCGAGGCGTCCTTCGAACCCCTCGGCAAGGCCATGGACCGCGGCCAGGTCGTCGCATTCCTCTACCTCAAACCGGGCGAGAGCGCGCCGCGCCGCCGGGTCATCGCCCCGCTGGCCGTGGTGCTGCACGAGGGCCGGTGGCACCTGTACGCCGCCGATCAGGATGCCGGAGCCACCCGCACCTTCCTGCTCGCCAGGATCGTCGGCCCCGTGGTGACCGTGCCCGGTCGCACCATCGCGCCGGCCGAGGACGGTCAGGGCGAACGGGCCCTCGCCGAACTCGACGCGTTATGGCAGGCCCAGGTCGCACTGATCACCGTCGAACCCGGCTCGGATGCCGCGGTACGGCTGAGCAAGCGCGGCGAGCCCGGAAGCGCCGCGGACAGCGTCGAGCTGCACTACACCGACGTCAACATCCTCGCCGACGAGCTGGCCGGCTACGGACCGGAGGTCTACGTGCTGTCCCCGCCCACCCTGATCGACGCCGTCCTGGAACGGCTCCGCCGGGTGCGGGACAGCCACGCCCCACTGATCGAGACGCCACTGCCCCGGCCGGAGGCCGCACGATGACCGCCGCCAAGCCCGTCGCGTTCGGAGCATCGGACAAGCTCACCTTCCTGCTGTCCCTCGTGCCGTATCTGATGGACCACGACAAAGTGAGCGTCACCGCGGTGGCCGACCACTTCGGGGTCACTCCCGAGCGGGTGCGGGATGCGGTGAACCTCATCGCCATGTCGGGGGTGCCTGGGGAGACCCGGCAGTACCTGCACGGCGACCTCTTCGACATCCAGTGGGACGAATTCGAAACCAACGACAACATCGTCCTCACCCACCTGGTAGCCATCGACGATTCGCCGCGGTTCTCGGCCCGAGAGGCAGCCGCGCTCATCGCCGGGCTGCAGTATCTCTCCGCCCTCCCCGAGAACGGCGACCGGGACGCCATCGCCACGCTGATGGCCAAGCTCACCCGCAGCTCCACGGGCGCTCCCAGCCAGCTCGCGGTGTCCCGCACCGACGCCGACGTGGCCATTTCGGTCATCCAAGCCGCCGTGCGGGCGGGTACCCAGGTGGAATTCGACTACCTCAATGCCCGGGGGACCGATGAGCATCGCTGTGTCGACCCGTTGCGGATCGAATCGGTCGACAGCGATTGGTACCTGCGCGGCTGGTGCCATCTGCGCGAGGCCATGCGCACATTCCGACTCGACCGGATGAGCAACCTGCGTTCGACGGATGTGCCCGCTGACGCCCACGATGACGGCGTCCTCCTGCCGGACACCCTGTTCCAGGGCACGGCCGACGACCTCACCGTCACGATCGAACTGCCGGCTGCGGCCCTGGAACTCCTCGCCGACTATGGGCCGGTTCCGCACGGACCGGCCGACGACGAGGGACGCTCCAGGGCGCAGGTGCGGGTGTCGCACTTCCACGGTCTCAAACGGCTCGTTGCCGGCCTGTCCGGCGTCGTCACCGTGGTGGATCCGGGCCTGGCCAGACAGACCGTCGCCGAGTGGGCGGCCGCCGGCGCCGCCCGGTACGAGTCGCCGGCTACCGCGCAGAGCGAGCCCACCGCCGGGGCGACGACCTGATGCCGGTCTGGTCCTGGATCCTGATCTGGGCGCTGCTGGTCGCCGGGCTCCTCGCGATGCTGGCCTGGTTCGCGGTGCGCCTGTTTCGCAAGCTGATGGTCACCTTCGGCGCCCTCGAAGACCTTGGCGACCAGCTGGCCGAACTCGACCTCGACACCGCGCTGCCGAGGAAACCATTCTCACCGGCGGTGTTCCAGAAGCGACGGGACCTGGCCGCCGCGATCGACCAGGCTCGCATCGAGCGTGCGCACCGACGAGCGCACCGGCGGGATCTCAGGATCAACCGGGGTAAACTAATCCAACACACTCCCTACAAGCCAGAGGATCGACCCTCATGTTGAGCAATCTGACCGGATGGCACTTTCTGATCATCCTCGTCGTCATCCTGCTGTTGTTCGGTGCGCCCAAGCTGCCCGGCCTGGCCCGCAGCCTCGGCCAGTCAATGAAGATCTTCAAGAACGAGATCAAGAGCGACACCGTTGACGAGCCTGCAGACAAGACCGGCACGCCGGCGCACCCGGACGCCGCTGACGGTACGACGCGGACCGTCGGCCCGGGCGACCAGACGAAGTCCTAACTCCCGTGGCCGTGCGCACCACCAAGCGTGCGAACCGTGCGGGCACGATGTCGCTGGGCCAGCATCTGGTCGAGCTGCGCAAGCGCCTGTTCCGTGCCGCCGCGGGTATCCTCGTCGGAGCCATCATAGGTTGGATGCTCTCCGAGGGAGTCTGGTCCGCGCTGCGCGAACCGATCTACGCCATCATCGAGGCGCAGGACCGGAACGCACAGATCAATTACCCCGACATCACCTCTGCCTTCGACCTCAAGCTGAAGATCGCGTTCTACGTGGGCCTGGTAGTGTCCAGCCCGATCTGGCTGTACCAGATCTTCGCGTTCCTGATGCCGGGCCTCACCCGCGGCGAGAAGAAGTACGTCTACGGCTTCGTGCTGACGGCGGTGCCCCTGTTCCTCGCCGGCTGTGCGGCCGGCTGGTATGTGCTGCCGCAGGTCGTCGGCCTCATGACGAGCTTCGCGCCGCCGGAGGACGCGGCCTTCATCAACGCCCAGAACTACCTGGATTTCACCCTCAAACTACTCGTCGCCATCGGCATCGCCTTTGTGTTGCCCGTCTTTGTGGTCCTGCTCAATTTTGCCGGGGTGATCAGCGCCGCCTCGATCATCAAGTCCTGGCGCATCGCCGTTCTGGTGATCATCCTCTTCACCGCCATCGCCACCCCGGCCGCCGACGTGATCTCGATGTTCATGCTCGCGGTCCCGATGATCCTGCTGTACTTCGCCGCATACGGAATCGCGTACCTGCACGACAAGCGCGCCGCCCGGCGCGCCCGTGCCCTCGAACGGGAGTTGGCGCTCTAGCGCACCAGATGACAGACCTCCAGTCACCGGCGGACCGGTACACAGCAGCACGCCTGCGGGCGCAGACCCCCAAACTCGAGACATTCCGTCGGGGCTTGCGCTTCGACCTGGATTCCTTCCAGCTCGCCGCGGGGGCGTCGCTCGAGGCCGGGAACAGCGTGCTCGTCGCCGCGCCCACCGGCGCCGGCAAGACCGTCGTCGCCGAGTTCGCCATTTTCCTGGCCATGCAGCAGAAGACCGCCAAGGTCTTCTACACCGCGCCGATGAAGGCGCTGAGCAACCAGAAATTCCAGGAGCTCGTCGCCGAATACGGCGCAGACCAGGTGGGCCTGCTCACGGGGGACACCAACGTCAACGCCGGCGCCCGGATCGTCGTGATGACGACCGAAGTGCTCCGCAACATGCTCTACGCCGATTCCGACCTGCTCGGCAATCTCGCGTTCGTCATCATGGACGAGGTTCACTACCTGGCCGACCGCTTCCGCGGGGCGGTCTGGGAAGAGGTCATCATCCACCTGCCCCAGTCGGTGCGGATGGTGTCGCTGAGCGCGACGGTGTCCAACGCTGAGGAATTCGGTGACTGGCTGCAGGCCGTCCGCGGCGACACCGACGTCATTGTTTCGGAGGAACGGCCGGTCCCACTGGACCAGCACGTGCTGGTCAAGAGCAAGATGCTGGACCTGTTCGATTCGTCGGGGATGGCCGCCACCCACCGGGTGAACCCGGAGCTGGTGCGACTGAATCAGGCCGGCGGTCGGCCGCTCTCCGACAGGTCAGGCCGTGGCCGCCGCGGCTCGAACCAGAGCAGGTACCACCAGCAGCGCGCGCAAGCGGAGTCCGGTCGCATGGACCGAGCCGAGATCGTGCGGATGCTCGAGGGCAAGCACCTGCTGCCCGCCATCTTCTTCATCTTCAGCCGGGTCGGCTGCGATCAGGCCGTGCGCCAGGTCCTCCGCGCCGGCGTGCGCCTCACCGACACCGCCGAGCGCGATCAGATCCGGCAGATCGTCGACGAACGCTGCCGCACCCTGCTCGACGAGGACCTTGCCGTTCTGGGCTACTGGGAGTGGCTCGACGGTCTTGAACGGGGCGTGGCAGCCCACCACGCCGGCATGCTGCCCGCCTTTAAGGAAGTGGTCGAAGAGCTCTTCCAGAAGAAACTGGTCAAAGCCGTTTTTGCCACGGAGACGCTGGCGTTGGGTATCAACATGCCGGCCCGCACCGTGGTGCTCGACAAGCTCGAGAAGTTCAACGGTGAAGCGCGGGTTCCGATCACGCCGGGGGAGTACACCCAGCTCACCGGTCGCGCCGGCCGCCGCGGCATCGACGTTGAGGGGCACGCCGTCATCCAGTGGCAGCAGGGCCTGGACCCGCAGGCCGTCGCCTCGCTGGCGTCCCGGCGCACCTACCCGCTGAACTCCAGCTTCAAACCCACCTACAACATGGCCGTCAACCTCATCGACCAGTTCGGCCGGGAACACACCCGGGAGGTTCTGGAGTCCTCGTTCGCACAGTTCCAGGCCGACCGCGCCGTGGTCGACCTGGCCCGCCGGGTGCGGCAGCAGCAGAGTTCGCTGGACGGGTACGCCACCTCGATGGCCTGCCACCTGGGCGACTTCACCGAGTATTCGGGCATCCGGCGACGTCTGTCCGACCTCGAACGTGAGAATGCCGCCGCCGATTCGAATGCGCGGGGCCGGGACCGGCGCCAGAAGGAATTGGCCGCTCTGCGGAAGCGCATGCGCGCGCACCCCTGCCACAGCTGCCCGGACCGCGAAGCCCACGCCCGCTGGGCACAGAGGTGGTGGAAACTGACCCGGGAGACCGAGGCGCTGACCAGCCAGATCACGGACCGCACCGGGGCCGTCGCCCGGGTGTTCGACAGGGTCACCGATGTCTTGCTCGGCTTCGGCTACCTTGTGCCCGGCGAGGGCCGCGCCGTAACGCTGAGCGAGAGCGGCCGCATCTTGCGCCGCATCTACGCCGACCGCGACCTGCTCGTCGCCGAATCGCTGCGCCGTGGCCTCTGGAACTCCCTCGATGCGCCCAGCCTCGCCGCTATGGCGTGCGCCCTGGTCTTCGAACCGCGCCGGGACGAGGGCGAGACCGACGAGAGGTTCCTGCCCAAAGGCCCGTTCCGGCCCGCGCTGGACGCCACCTCGATCCTGTGGAGCCAGCTCGACGACCTCGAACGGGACCACAAGCTGCCCGGCAGCAACCCCCTCGCGGGTGGTCTGAGCCTGGCGATGTGGAAATGGGCGCGTGGCGACTCGCTCGGCCTGGTGCTGGAGGAGGCCGAGATGGCTGCGGGTGACTTCGTGCGTTGGACCAAGCAGACCATCGACCTCCTCGACCAGCTCTCGCTCGTCGCGGACGGCCCCGTCGGTCGGACGGCGCGGGTGGCGATGGACTCCATTCGGCGCGGCATCGTGGCGTATTCCTCGGTCGCTTAGGCTATTGAAGTGAACACCGGCATACTCCGACGCACCGGCCTGCCCCTGTGGGCGGCGATTCTGCTGGCCGCCGGCGCCGGCGCGATCATGGACGCCGGGTTCCCGGATCGGTCCTGGTGGATCCTGGCCCCCGTCGGTGCGGCGCTGATGTTCCTGGCCCTACTCGGACGCGGGCCCTGGACGGGCCTGCTGGTCGGCCTGGTGGCCGGCCTGTCGTTCTGGCTCATCCACATCAGCTGGCTCACCCTGTACCTCGGCCCGGTGCCCTGGCTGGCCCTGGCCGGGCTCGAGGCGCTCTTCTTCGCGGTCGGCCTGGCGCTCACCGCAGTGGTGCTGAACGTCGGCCCACGCCTCTGGCCGTCCGTCGCCGGCCGGATCGGTGTCCTGCCGGTCGTCGTCGCCGGGTTGTGGACGGCTCGGGAAGCGATTTCCGCGGTGTGGCCATACGGTGGTTTCGCCTGGGGCCGCATCGCCATCTCCCAATCCGAGAGCCCGTTCAACGGGCTCATCGCCTGGGTGGGCATGTCCGGTCTCAGTTTTGTGATGGTCTGGCTCAGCGCCCTGGCTGTGCAACTGTGCCGCGAGCCCGGGGTGCGCGTCGGCGCCAGGTCTGCGATCGCGGTGGCCGCGGTGGCGGTGCTGTTGGCGTTCCCCGCCTGGCCGACCCTGCAAAGCGGGACCGCCCGTATCGCGGCCGTGCAGGGCGCCTCCGACGCCGGCCTGTTCGCGCAGAATGAGCCCGGCCAGATCCTGAACGACCACGTCTCGGCGACCCTGCCACTGGTGGGTGACCCTGTCGACTTCGTCGTCTGGCCGGAGAACGGCATCGACGTCGACCCGCTCCGCTCGACGGAATCGGCCCGCGTTGCGGATTACATCAGCCGGGCCATGGATGCTCCGCTGATCGCCGGAACCATCACCGAGCGGGACGGCAAGTTCTACAACACCTCGTTGCTCTGGACGGCCGACGACGGCGCCGTCGACCTCTATGACAAGGTGCACCCGGTCCCGTTCGCGGAGTACATGCCGGACCGGGCCTTCTGGCGACCGTTCGCGCCCGATCTGATCGACCTGGTTTCCCGGGACTACGAGATCGGCACCCGGGACAATGTCTTCGACATCGACGGCATCATCGCGGGCATCGCCATCTGCTTCGACATCGCCGACGACCAGCTCGTGCACGAGATGATCGACGACGACGCCGAGATCATCCTGGCCCAGACCAACAACGCAGACTTCGGTCGCACGGATGAGTCGGTGCAGCAGCTGGCGATCGCGAGGCTCCGAGCCATCGAGGCCGGACGCACGGTGGTGAACATCTCGACCGTCGGAACGAGCGCTATCATCACGCCGGACGGTGAGACGCTCGACAGCCTGCCCACCTGGGTGCCCGGTGCCATGATCCAGACCGTTCCGCTGAGCGTGTCGACCACACCGGCGATGACGGCCGGCGGGCCCCTGGAATGGTTCGTGTCCGGCCTCGGCCTGGCGGGGCTGCTGTTCTGCGTCGTGTCGGCCAGAGCCCTACGGCTCTCCGACGCCGGCCCCCGGTTGGCGCCGGCGCCGGTTGTCGCCGACCGCGCGAAGATACGCAAACGGCGCCGGGGTTAGCCGACGCCGTCAGGTGTGTGCGCGGGAGCCAGGCTGCCCGCTGAGCCGGTTACGCGCCGACTTTTTGGCCCCGACGCTGACGCAGGACCGCGAGGCGTTCCTCCAGCAGCTCTTCGAGCTCGGCCCGGGTGCGACGCTCCAGGAGCATGTCCCAGTGGGTGCGGGCGATCTTTTCGTCGGAGTGGTCGACGACCACGGGCTTCGAATCAACCAACCGGGTTGCGGTCTGGGAGCAGAAACGGCACTCCCACTCATCTGGTGCCTCGGCTTCGGCGGAGAAAATCATCACCGTCTCGCGTTCGCACGTTGCACACAAGTACGTGTGACTCACGCGTGGGGAAAAGGTCACGCCCTCTTCGCTCTGCAGGCTCTGTGAACCCAACCTCATGCCACGCAAACTACGATCTGCCATCGTGTGGTCTCCTCTCGCGATGCATTCTCAGTTCTAAACCATCAAGCTGTGCGTTATCTTTCCGTTACCGCCGATCTCGCGGGGATCTCTCAGAAACCGCCGCCTGTCGCAGACGGTTTCACCGCCGGGCGACCACATGGGCAGCGAGGTCGCATCGGTCGGTGACGAGACCATCCACGCCGAGCGCCAACAGCCGGGCCATCACGGCCGGGTCGTTGACGGTCCACACGTGCACCTCCACGCCGATGGCATGCATCCGGTTGATCACCCGCGGGGTGACGATACGCAGCCGTCCGGCCCGAACCGGAACCTGGATGGCGTGGACCCCGCGCAGGATGCGGGGGAGCGCCCAGTGCTGCCGGAGGCCGACCGCGGCCAGCATCAGGGCGATTCCCTGGGCAGACGCCGACGTCGCAGCTCCGGGGACGGCCCGGAGCACCCGACGTCGCCGGCTCTCAGAAAACGAGGTGAGGAGCACCCGGCGGGATGCGGCGGCGGCCCGGATGGCGCGCGCGGCGGGCAGCACGGCGTCGGCGGACTTGACGTCGATGTTGAACCTGGCGTCCGGGAAGGCGGCCAAGGCCTCCGCGAGCGAGCAATAGGTCTGGCCCGCGCCGAGGTCGACCCGGCTGAGCTGGGCCATCGTGAGAGCGTTCACGGCCGGGCCGTCATTCGGCAGGACCGGGTCGTGGCTGATCACGGCGACGCCGTCGCTGCTGGCGTGCACATCGGTTTCGAGGTGCGTAGCCCCGCCGACGATGGCCTGTAGAAAGGCGAGCAGGGTGTTTTCCGGCGCCTGCGTGCTCAGGCCCCGGTGCGCGAGGATCCGCGGCCCTGGCGGGGACAGGAAGGTCGTCAGGTCAGCGTTCACGATCGGGTCCCGGGGCCTCTGGGCCGATCCCGGCTGCGTCGGCGGGAGCCGGGTGGGAGCCGGCAACCGGATTCGGGCCGAAGGCCCGACCGATCCCCTTCATCGCCTCGGTCAGCTCGCTGGGCACGATCCAGAGCTTGTTCGCCGTGCCGTCCGCCAGCTTGGGCAGGGTCTGCAGATACTGGTAGGCGAGGAGCTTCGGGTCGGGGTCGCCGTCGTGGATGGCCTTGAAGACCGTGGTGATGGCCTCCGCCTCTCCCTGGGCCCGCAGCACGGCAGCCTTTGCCTGGCCTTCCGCCTGCAGGATCGAGGCCTGACGCGCGCCCTCCGCAGTGAGGATGGCGGACTGCTTGGTGCCCTCGGCCGTGAGGATCAGAGCTCGGCGGTCTCGTTCGGCGCGCATCTGCTTCTCCATCGAGTCTTGGATCGAGTGCGGCGGGTCGATGGCCTTCAGCTCCACCCGGCCGACCCTGATGCCCCACTTCCCGGTGGCCTCGTCCAGCACGATCCGCAGTTGCCCGTTGATGTTGTCGCGGCTGGTCAGAGCCTCTTCAAGGTTGAGCCCGCCGACCACGTTGCGCAGGGTGGTCGTGGTCAGCTGCTCGACCGCGCCGAGGTAGTTGGCGATCTCATAGGTCGCGGCGCGGGCATCCGTCACCTGGAAGTAGACGACGGTGTCGATCGACACCACCAGATTGTCCTCGGTGATCACCGGCTGCGGGGGAAAAGACACCACCTGTTCGCGCATGTCGATGAGCGGCCGCACCCGGTCGATGAACGGCACCAGGATGTTGAGGCCGGGCATCAGGGTCTTGTGGTACTTGCCGAGGCGTTCGACGACACCGGCACTGGCTTGCGGAATGATGCGGATGGTGCGCACAAGCACCACCACGACAAAGACCAGAACGACGATGATGAGGACCACAATGAAGATCTGGAGCAGGAGTTGATCGAGATTTGGCACGTTAATCGGTCCTTTCCTCGGGGACGACAACAGCTGTGGAGCCTTCGATGGCCGACACCAGGACCCGCTCGCCGGGATCGATGCGGGTCGGGGTCCGGTCGGGGGAGAGGCGGGCCGTCCAGGTCTCGCCGTTGTCGAGCCTGACCAGGCCGCCCAGTTCGGCGATGGTGGAGGACACCCGCCCTCCCATGCCGATCAGCGCGGCCACGTTGCTCGGTGGCACTGCCGCCGCGCTCTTGGCCATCAGGCGTAAGAGCACCGGGCGGATGAGCAGCAACAGCAGCACCGAGACGGCGCCGGCGACGAGGATCTGCACCCACCATTCCCAGCCGAGCAGGTTCGCTCCCAGCCCGGCGAGACTGCCGACGGCGATCATCAGGAAGGTGAAATCCAGGGTCAGCAGCTCGATGATGACGCAGACCAGGATGAAGACCAGCCATACGATCCACAGGTAGTCCGTCAAATCCACCATGTCGTCGCCCCTCTTAGCGTCGCTTGCAGATGACGCTAGCACTTGGAGGTGTTGGGCATGTTGGTAGTGTTTATCACCGTGAGCACACCTACGATGAATCCCCTCCAGCCCGGCAGTCTCTCGGGAAAGCGCATCCTCGTCACGGGCTCGTCCCGGGGGATCGGAGCCGACACCGTCGCCTACTTCGCCGAAGCCGGCGCGAAGGTCGTCATCAACTACCGCAACAAGGAAGCGCGCGCCACCAAGCTGGCCGACGCCATCCGCGCCGCCGGCGGAACCGCGATCACCGTGGCCGCCGACCTCACCGACGCGGAATCCGTCTCGGCCATGTTCGACACCATCCGCGCCGAGTACGGCGGACTCGACATCCTCGTGATGAATGCCTCCGGCGGCATGGAGTCCGGCATGGCCGAGGACTATGCCATGCAGTTGAACCGCGACGCCCAGGTCAACCTGCTCACCGCGGCCGTGCCGCTGCTCAGCGACGGCGCCCGCGTGGTCTTCATCACGAGCCACCAGGCGCATTTCGTCGACACCGCGTCGAACGTGGCCGTCTACGAGCCGGTGGCCCGCAGCAAGCGGGCCGGCGAGGACGCGCTCCGCGCCGTCATCCCCGAACTTGCCGAGGCCGGCATCGGTTTTGTCGTCGTCTCCGGTGACATGATCCAGGGCACCATCACGGCGGTCCTGCTCGAGCGTGCGAATCCCGGTGCCATCAGCGCCCGCCAGGATTCTGCCGGCAAGCTGTACAACGTCAGCGAGTTCGCCGCGGAGATCGTACTGGCCGCCGTCGAGCCGGTCCCGGCGAACAACACCCGCTACGTCGGCGACACCTCCGACTTCACCAGCTAGTACCGTCAGTCACCCGGCACTGACGCCCCGCCCGAAGGTGAACGCGCGCACCAGCTGGACGAGTCCCGAGATGATCAGCATGATGCCGCCGATCGTGACGAGGACGCCGATGGTCTGCACCGGGGCGAACAGCACGATCAGGCCCGCCAGGACGCCGACGACGCCGAGCAGGATTCCGGGCCAGCGGCTGGAGTCCGTGGTGTACTCCACCAGCGCCGCCACGCCCTCGACGATCCAGACGATGCCGACGACCAGTCCGAGAACGGCCAACGACCCCTCGGGGTTCCGGAGCGCCAGGATGCCCAGGATCAGCACCAGCACGCCGAGAACTATATTGAGCACCCGGCCGCCGGCGGCCGACCCGGTGCTGGCAACCCCGCGCGCGATCCTGACGACCCCGCTGATCACGAAATAGAGCCCGAACAACACCGCGATAACCGTGAGGGTGGCCTCGGTCCAGACCAGCAGGATCGCCCCGATGGCGATGGCCACCACGGCGCTGACCGCGAAGGCCACCCGGATGCCGCTTATCTCTCTGGCGCTCAGCTGCCGAGGGTCGATGGCGATGGCGAAGACTGCGCTGGTGGGTCCGGCGGTGTTGGGCATGGCGCCAACCTAATCCGATGCCGCTCCCACGGCTACGCGCCGTCGACCCGACAATCAAACTGCCCGGTGACCATGGCGATCCTCACGTATGCTCGAAGCTGGTCGACTGCAGAGCCCCGGCACCCATTCTTGGAGACACGATGAACGCTTCAGCCCCCACGGCCCCGCCGTCGTCCAACCAGGTTGCCGACAGCCACGACCTGATCCGGGTGCAGGGCGCCCGGGAGAACAACCTCAACGACATCAGCGTCGAGATCCCCAAACGCCGCCTGACCGTGTTCACCGGCGTGTCCGGCTCCGGCAAGAGCTCACTGGTGTTCAGCACCATCGCCGCGGAGTCCCAGCGGATGATCAACGAGACCTACAGCACCTTCCTGCAGGGCTTCATGCCATCGCTGGCCCGGCCGGATGTCGACCTGCTCAGCGGATTGACCACCGCGATCATCGTCGACCAGGAACGGATGGGCGCCAACGCCCGGTCGACGGTCGGCACAGCCACCGACGCCAACGCGCTGCTGCGCATCCTGTTCAGCCGGCTCGGCCAGCCGCACCTCGGCTCGCCGCAGGCGTTCTCCTTCAACGTCGCCTCCATCTCCGGCGCCGGCGCCGTCACCATCGAGCGAGGCGGCACCACGACCAAGGAACGGCGCAGCTTCAGCATCACTGGCGGAATGTGCCCGCGCTGCGAGGGTATGGGCACCGTGAACGACATCGACCTGACTCAGCTGTACGACGACTCCAAGTCGCTGAACGAGGGTGCGCTCACCATCCCCGGTTACACCGCCGAAGGCTGGGGCGTCAAGATCTTCACGGGCTCCGGCTTCCTCAACGCCGACAAGCCGATCCGTGACTACACCACGAAGGAACGGCACGACTTCCTCTACAAGGAGCCGGTCAAGGTGAAGGTCGGTGACATCAACATGACCTACGAGGGCCTGATCCCCAAGGTGCAGAAATCGTTCCTGGCCAAGGACCGTGAGGCCATGCAGCCGCACATTCGCGCCTTCGTGGACCGCGCCGTCACCTTCGCGACCTGCCCGGACTGCGGTGGCACCCGTCTCAGCGAGGGCGCCAGGTCGTCCCGCATCGACGGCGTCAACATCGCGGATGCCTGCGCCATGCAGATCAGTGACCTCGCCGCGTGGGTGCGCACCATTCACGACCCGTCGGTGGCCCCGCTGCTGGCGGCGTTGCAGCACCTGTTCGATTCCTTCACCGAGATCGGCCTGGGCTATCTGTCGCTCGACCGGCCGGCCGGCACCCTGTCCGGGGGAGAGGCGCAGCGTACCAAGCTGATCCGGCACCTCGGCTCGTCGCTCACCGACGTCACCTATGTCTTCGACGAACCCACCATCGGCCTGCACCCGCATGACATCCAGCGGATGAACGAGCTGCTGCTGCGCCTGCGGGACAAGGGCAACACCGTGCTCGTGGTGGAGCACAAGCCGGAGATGATCGCCATCGCCGATCACATCATCGACCTCGGCCCCGGCGCCGGCACGGCGGGCGGATCGGTCTGCTTCGAGGGCACCCTCGAGGGCCTCCGGGCCAGCGACACCCTCACCGGGCGCCACCTCGACTACCGCGCGAGAGTGAAGAAGGCCGTGCGCACGCCCACCGGTGCCCTGGAGATCCGTGGCGCGACGGAGCACAACCTTGAGGACGTCGACGTCGACATCCCACTCGGGGTGCTCGTAGTCATCACCGGCGTGGCCGGCTCGGGCAAGAGCTCGCTGGTGCACGGATCGATCCCCGCCGGCGCCGGCGTGGTATCGATCGACCAGGGCGCGATCCGCGGCTCACGCCGGAGCAACCCGGCCACCTACACGGGAATGCTCGAGCCGATTCGCAAGGCCTTCGCAAAGGCCAACGGTGTCAAACCGGCCCTGTTCAGCTCCAACTCCGAGGGCGCCTGCCCGAATTGCAACGGCGCCGGCGTGATCTTCACCGACCTGGGCCCGATGGCGACGGTCTCAACCACCTGCGAGGTGTGTGAGGGCAAGCGGTTCGACGCATCCGTGCTGGAATACCGGCTCGGTGGCCGCGATATCAGCGAGGTTCTCGCAATGTCGGTCACCGAGGCCGTGGCGTTCTTCGGCGCCGGTGAGGCCCGGATCCCGGCCGCGCACGCCATTGTCGTCGGCTTGGCCGACGTGGGGCTCGGCTACCTCAGCCTGGGCCAGACGCTCTCGACGCTGTCCGGGGGAGAGCGGCAGCGGCTGAAGCTGGCCATGCACCTGTCGGAAAAGGGCGGCGTGTACGTGCTCGACGAGCCGACGACGGGCCTGCACCTCGCTGACGTCGAACAGCTTCTCGGCCTGCTGGACCGGCTGGTCGATGCCGGCAAAACGGTCATCGTCGTTGAACACCACCAGGCGGTGATGGCCCACGCTGACTGGATCATCGACCTGGGTCCCGGCGCCGGTCGCGACGGCGGCCGGATCGTTTTCGAGGGAACTCCGGCCGACCTCGTCGCCGCACGGTCCACCCTCACCGGCCAGCATCTGGCGGCGTACGTCGGCGCCTGAGCCGATTTTCTTGACATAATATGCGTTGGGCTCGGGCCGCACCGTTTCAGCCGGAAGGGGTGCGACGACTGGTGCAACCGGAGTCGTCCTGCGGCGCCTTCGGGTTTCCGCACGCTCTCGTTCCGTGACTGGCGTGCGATCGAAAACCCTGCCGAGCCGACCCAGGCGGGCAGTGATGGGGATCTAGCCGGAGAGTTTCCAACGCCGGACGGACGAGGACCGACCCCGTTTTCCCGGGATGGAAATATGACCGATAATGCACATTATGTCAACAAGCGGAGATTGGACCGAGAATCAATCTCGGGTTGAGGGTTTCACAGCTCGTCGGCGATCCGCGTGACGACCGCCACCTGCGGTCGCACTCCGCGCAGACTCACTCCGGCAAGCCCTCGTCCGGGCGACGACGGATCACCATGCCGTATTCATTCACCGGCTCGAAAGCATCCCGGTCCCAGGCCCCGGGGTGCGGGACCGGGCAGTTCAACACGGTGTCATGTGCCGAGTGCTCGATGGTGTGCTCGGTCATCGGCCGGCCGCACACCGGGCACTGGGCCAGCCCGGTCGTCTCGGCCGCGTCGTAGGTGCCGACGGGCGGCGAGTCGAAGGCGGGCCGGAGTCGGTCTTCTACCCAGTCGAACAAGCGGTTCGCGCCCTTGCGGTGAGCCTGGGCCGAGGATTTATCATTCTGGACCATGGCCACAGCGTACGCCCCTGAAGCGCGCCCAGCCAACCAGCGGCTGCGCGGGAACTATTCTTCGCCGAAGCCGGTCTCGATCAACTCGGCCAGGGCGTCTACCGCCGCCCGCGATCGTTCGTCGGGTCCGGAGATCTCCACGCTCATCCCCCGGGTCAGTCCGAGCGACATGATGCCCAGCAGGCTGTGCGCGTCCTTGCCGTTCACGGACACTTCAGCGTCGAATTGGCTGGCGAGCTTCACGAAGTCGGCCGCCGGCCTGGCGTGCAGCCCGTCCCGGTTCCGCAAGGTCACCGTGCGGCTGACCGGTTGCGGCAGCTCCTCGGTACCGGCTGTGCCCGGTGCGGGCGGCGCGGCGTCTGCCGGTGCCGACCCGGCGCCACTGGCCGACTCGGCCGCCGCCAGCACCGCCGCGACGTCTCCCCCGATCTCGGCGGCCACGGCGGCAGACACGCCGCCCTCCACGAGCGGTGCGTCGGCGATGCGCACCCGTGCCCGCACCTCGTCGTCGAGGAAGTCCACCGCGGTTTCCGCGGTCAGGATGGCCGAGCCCAGGTCGCAGAGCAGCACGACGCCGCTGCCGTGGTCGGCTTCCTCGATGCCTGCCACGATTTTGTCGAAGCTGGTGCCGATGCCGCCGTCGTCCATTCCGCCCGCGGCCACCAGGGCGACGTTAGGGGCCATCTGACGGGCCAGTGTCACCAGACCGGATGCTATCTCGACGCTGTGTGAGACGAACACCACGCCGACGCGGGACGCTGCCACGCTCTGGTCAGCGTCGTTGAGGTCAGCCACGATCAGGACTGTGCGGCCGCATCGGCGCCGCAGCGCAGGATGAGCGCCGTCGACTGGGCGCCGGGGTCGCGATGGCCGATGGCCCGCTCCCCCAGGTAACTCGCCCGCCCCTTGCGGGCGACCCAGGGTTCGGTCGCGACGGCGCCGGCCTCGGCGGCGTCAGCGGCGGCGGCCAGGATCAGGCTGGGGCTGGCCCCGGCGGCTTCGGCCTCGACGGCCGCCTCCACTGCCGGGGTCCAGGCATCCACCATCGTCTTGTCACCGGATTCGGCCTTGCCGCGCAGCACGATGCCGTCCCGTCCGGCCGTGAGCAGGGCGACGACGGCCGGGCCGTCCAGTTCGGCGGCCCCGCTCACGGCGCCGGCGGCCTTGAGGTACGCCGTGCCGTAGAGCGGACCGGCCGCACCGCCGACGGTGGAAATGAGCGTCGCCGCGAGAGTCTTGAGCAGTTCGCCGGGCGTGGCAGCGTCGGCCAGCGCATCGAGCTTGGGCAGCACGGCCTGGAAGCCCCTGTCCATGTTCTCGCCGTGATCACCGTCGCCGATCTCGCGGTCGAGTGTGTTCAGCTCGGCGCGGTGCTCGGAGAGAACCTTCGCGCTGCTCCTGATCCAGGCCTGGGCCCATGCGACGTCTACGCTCATTCGGTCTTCCCTACTTTCCCCACCGCAGTGCGGCTGTGTGCACCGGAGCATCCCACAGGGCGGTCAACTCATCGTCGAGCTTGAGAATCGTGATCGACATGCCCTGCATCTCCAGTGATGTTGTGAAATTGCCGACGAGCGTGCGAGTCACCTCGATGCCTCGTTCGGCGAGAACTTCGGCGGCCCGTCGAAATACAATGTACAGCTCAACCTGCGGCGTCCCGCCCATTCCGTTGACGAAGAGCAGAACCTTGTCTCCGGATGCGTAGGGGATGTCGTCCAGGATCGGACCGAGGATCCGGTCGACGATGGCGTCGGCCGGTTCGAGCTTGATCCGCTCGCGCCCGGGCTCGCCGTGGATGCCGATGCCGATCTCGATCTCGTCGTCGGCCAGGGTGAAACTCGGCTCGCCGGCGTGCGGCACGACGCAGGGGGTCAGGGCCACGCCCATAGAGCGCACCTGGCCGATCACCTTTTCGGCGACGGTCGCCACGTTCGTCAGGTCATCACCGCGTTCGGCGGCCGCACCGGCGATCTTCTCCACGAGCACGGTGCCCGCCACTCCCCTTCGCCCCGCGGTGTACAGCGAGTCCTTCACGGCGACATCATCGTTGACGATCACCGTGCGCACCTCGATCTCATCGGCCTCGGCCAGATCCGCCGCGGTCTCGAAGTTCAGCACGTCGCCCGTGTAGTTCTTCACGATATGCAGCACCCCGGCTCCCCCGTCGACGGCCTTCGTCGCGGCCAGGATCGGGTCGGGTGTCGGCGAGGTGAACACGGCGCCGGGCACGGCGGCGTCCAGCATGCCCGACCCGACGAATCCGCCGTGCAGAGGCTCGTGCCCGCTGCCGCCGCCGCTGACGATACCGACCTTGCCGGCCACCGGCGCGTCGGCCCGCACGATGAACACCGGATCCAGCGAGACTCGCACGATATCCGCGTGCGCGGCACCGAAACCTGCGACGGCTTCGTCGACAACGTTCTTCGGGTCGTTGACAAGCTTTTTCATGACCATTCCTTCATTTCGTCGGGATCGATCGGCGCACGCTAGAGCGCCGGGCACGCAACTGTGCTCCGTGCCCAACCTACGCGCTGCCAACGGTCTCGGTAAGAGGCAGATGATGCAGCCCATCGGGACTATTTCGCTCACGCCCCGCCCGCGCTATGGTGACTGCGAAATCGCTCACCGCGAAGGGATTGCTCCGGTACTGCCGGCATCTCGCTACTACGAGAAAGGTCATCGTGGACAATATCGGTCTAGTGTTTTTGTCGGAGGTGCTGGGCACAGGGATGCTCACCCTCCTCGGTTGTGGTGTCGTGGCGAACGTGGCCCTGACGAAGAACAAGGGCTTCGGCGGCGGCTTCCTGATGGTGACCATCGGCTGGGCCTTCGCGGTCTTCGTCGGTGTGGTCGTCGCGTACAACTCCGGTGGCCACCTCAACCCGGCCGTCACCCTCGGCATCGTCGCATCGGGCTCCGACACCTTCGGCGGTGCTGCGGACGTCCCGGTGAACTTCCTTTCGACGCTCGTGTATCTGGCCGGCGAGTTCCTCGGCGCCTTCCTCGGCGCCGTGGTGGTCTGGCTGGTGTACAAGCAGCACTACGACGAGGAACCGGAACCGGCGAACAAGCTCGGTACCTTCTCGACCGGGCCGGCCATCCGTTCCTACGGCTGGAACCTCGTCACCGAGATCATCGGCACCTTCGTCCTGGTCTTCGTCGTGTTCGCCTTCGGTGGTTGGGGCCAGTCCGGTGACGTGGGGGCCGTAGCCGCCTTACCCGTCGCCCTCCTCGTTCTGGTCATCGGCGTCTCACTCGGTGGCCCGACCGGATACGCCATCAACCCCGCCCGTGACCTGGGCCCCCGGATCGCGCACTTCATCCTGCCGATCAAGGGCAAGGGGTCCTCGGACTGGGCCTATTCCTGGGTCCCCGTGGTCGGTCCCGTCATCGGCGGAGTCCTCGCGGGCTGGGCATCGCTGGTCTGGCTGCCCATGGTATGACCGTGGCAGGCCGGTCCCTCCCCGGACTGGCCTGCTTCGCTGTGCATCAGTCCACCTGAAAACCGCCACACGGTTTTATAGTCTGTTCAAGCCATCATGCAACGTACAAGGAGGTACACCATGGCTAAGTACGTACTCGCCATCGACCAAGGCACCACGAGTTCACGCGCCATCATCTTCGACCACTCGGGGTCCATCGTCTCGACCGGACAACTCGAACACGAGCAGATCTTCCCCCGCGCCGGCTGGGTCGAGCACAACCCGATGGAAATCTGGGACAACACCCGTGAGGTGATCGGCCAGGCGCTCTCCAAGGCCAACCTCACCCGGCACGACATCTCCGCTGTCGGCATCACCAACCAGCGGGAAACCGCCGTGGTCTGGGACCGCACCACCGGCAAGCCCGTCTACAACGCCATCGTCTGGCAGGACACCCGCACTCAGCCCATCGTCGACCGTCTCGCCGCCGACGGCGGCGTGGAACGGTTCAAGCAGAAGGTGGGCCTGCCACTGGCGACCTACTTCTCCGGCACCAAGATCGTCTGGATCCTCGAAAACGTCGAGGGAGCGCGGGCGAAGGCGGACGCCGGCGACCTGATGTTCGGCACCACCGACTCCTGGGTGCTCTGGAACCTCACCGGCGGCCTGGAGGGCGGCGTGCACGCCACCGACGTCACCAACGCCAGTCGCACCCTGTTCATGGACTTGGAGACGCTGCAGTGGGATGACGAGATCCTGAGCATCTTCAACGTACCGAAGTCGATGATGCCGGAAATCAAGTCCTCCAGCGAGGTCTACGGCACCNCTGCGCGAGGTGCCCATCGCGGGCATCCTCGGTGACCAGCAGGCCGCCACGTTCGGCCAGGCCGCCTTCGACCAGGGTGAGGCGAAGAACACCTACGGCACCGGTAACTTCCTGATCTTCAACACCGGCACCGACATCATCCACTCCAAGAACGGCCTGCTCACCACCCTGGGCTACAAGCTCGGCGACGCCGAACCGCACTACGCGCTGGAGGGGTCGATAGCCGTCACCGGCGCCCTGGTGCAGTGGCTGCGCGACAACCTGGGCATGATCACGTCGTCTGAGGAGATCGAGACGCTGGCCGCCACGGTCGATGACAACGGCGGCGCCTACTTCGTGCCGGCGTTCAGCGGCCTGTTCGCGCCGTACTGGCGCGCGGATGCCCGCGGCGCCCTGGTGGGACTGACCCGGTTCGTGAACAAGGGCCACATCGCCCGGGCGGCGCTGGAGGCCACTGCCTTCCAGACCCGCGAGGTCCTCGACGCGGTCAACGCGGACTCCGGGGTGCCGCTGACCGAGCTCAAGGTCGACGGCGGAATGATCAAGAACAACCTGCTGATGCAGTTCCAGGCCGACATCATCGGTGTGCCGGTGATCCGCCCGGTTGTGGCGGAGACCACCGCGCTCGGCGCCGCGTACGCGGCAGGCCTGGCGGTGGGCTTCTGGAGCACCCTGGACGAGCTGCGGTCGAACTGGCAGGAAGACAGCCGCTGGACACCGAAGTTGAGCGCAGACGAGAGCGCCCGGCAGTTGCGGAACTGGAAGAAGGCCGTCACCAAGACCTTCGACTGGGTCGACGAGGACGTGCTCTAACCGTCAAACCGCCGTGTGGTGCAGGTCAGGCGCGGCTGGCCTGCACCCAGTCGGCGAGTTTCGCGGTTCCGGCGCCGGAGTCGATGGCCTGCGCGGCCACGGCGAGTTTCGCCCGGAACCGGTCCAGGATGCTGACCTGGGACTGAGCGGGATCGTGGGCGAGGTCGTAGGCGACCAGGCCCGCTGCCGCGTTCAGCAGCACGATGTCCCGCACCGGTCCCTGCTCTCCGGCGAGGACCGAGTGCACCACTGCCGCGTTGTGTTCCGGCGAACCGCCGATCAGCTGGCTCATGGTCGCCCGCGGGATGCCGAGATCGCGTGGGTCGATGTCGTGCTCGGTGACCAGACCCCTGGAGACCTCCCACACGTGGCTGTGCCCCGTCGTGGTGAGTTCGTCGAGGCCATCGTCGCCACGGAACACCAACGCCGATGCTCCGCGGGTCTGGAACACCCCGACGAACAGAGGGACCCTGTCGAGGTTGGCCACACCGACGGCGGAAGCTTCCGGCCGGGCCGGGTTGACGAGGGGGCCGAGGAAGTTGAACACCGTGGGGATACCCAGCTCGGACCGAACGGCAGCGGCATGCCGAAAACCGGGGTGGAACGCGGCAGCATAGGCGAAGGTGATGCCCGTGGCAGCCAGGATCGAGGCCACTGCGTCGGCCGACAGGGTCAGGTCGATGCCCAGCGCGGCAAGCACGTCCGACGAACCGGATGCCGAACTGGCCGCCCGATTGCCGTGTTTGATCACCGGCACACCGGTTGCCGCACACACTATCGACGCCATGGTCGAGACGTTCACGGTCCCGAACCGGTCTCCCCCGGTGCCGACGATGTCCAGCCCCATCGAGTTGACGTTCAGCGGAACGGCGTGGTCCAGGATCGCGTCGCGGAAACCGACGATTTCATCGACGGTCTCACCCTTGGCGCGCAGAGCCACCAGGAATCCGGCCAACTGAGCCGGGGTGGCCTCGCCGAGCATGATGCGTTCCATACTCCACGCCGCATCGGCGACGCTCAGGTCCTCTCTACGCAGGAGGGCATCAAGAACGGCGGGCCATGACTGGGATTCGAGCATGGCCCAATCTTAAGCGCCGGCGCTCCCCCGACCGGTATTTCGGCGCCGTCAGGCCTCGGTTGGGGATACCAATTTTCACATTAGGGTCTTATGGCACTTCACCTTGAGAAAAACCTGTGGAGGAATCGGTCATAATGGAATAGTGACGACGACCTCAATTACTCCCCGGGCGACCATTCCCGTAGTTAACAGGCCCAACAGCGTGGCGGTTGGCACCATTGTCTGGCTGGGCAGTGAGGTCATGTTCTTCGCTGGCCTCTTCGCCATCTACTTCACGTTGCGGTCCACCTCCCCGGAGCTGTGGCAGTTCGAGACGGAAAAGCACAACTTCGTCTTCGCCCTGGTGAACACCCTGATCCTGGTCTCCTCCTCGATCACCTGCCAGTTCGGCGTCTTCGCTGCCGAGCGCCTGCAGGCCAGGTCCACCGGGTGGAAGCCCAGCCAGTGGGGCATGGTCGAGTGGTTCTTCCTCACCTATGCCCTCGGCGCCGTCTTCGTCTCCGGCCAGGTCCTCGAGTACGCGACCCTCGTGTCGGAGGGCGTCACCCTCGCCTCCAACGCCTACGGCTCAGCGTTCTACCTCACCACCGGATTCCACGGCATCCACGTGACCGCCGGACTCATTGCCTTCCTCCTCGTGATCGGTCGCGGTTTCGCGGTCAAGAACTTCGGTCACAAGGAAGCCACCAGCGCCATCGTGGTCTCGTACTACTGGCATTTCGTCGACGTCGTGTGGATCGGGCTCTTCCTGGTCATCTACGTTCTTAAATAACAAGCAGGAGCGGACACACTCAGTATGCCCAGGACTCAGAAACCTACCAACGGCCGCACACGTCGCAGCGGTCGGCGCAGCCCGCTGGCCAGCGTCGCCCTGATCGCGATCGGCCTGCTCTTCACCGGCGGCGCGTACGCGATGATCAGCACCAGCACGGCAACCGCACAGACCGAAACGGCATCGCAGCAGACCGTCAGCGAGGGCGAGAAGCTTTTCGCCGCGAACTGCGCGACCTGCCACGGCCTCAGCGCCGACGGAACCGGCACCGGTCCCAGCCTGATCGGCGTGGGCGCCGCGTCCGTTGACTTCCAGGTCGGCACCGGGCGCATGCCCATGCAGGCCAACGGCCCGCAGGCCATCGTCAAGCCTGTGCAGTTCACCGAGGAGCAGACCGCGGCTCTCGTCGCCTATGTCGCATCCCTCGCGCCCGGCCCTGCCATCCCCGAAGCCGAATACCTGGATGCCGAGGGCGACGCCGCCGCCGGCGCCGAGCTGTTCCGGATCAACTGCGCCATGTGCCACAACGTCGCCGGAGCAGGCGGCGCGCTCACCGAGGGCAAGTACGCTCCCGCGCTGGACGGCGTCACCCCGCAGCACATCTACGAGGCCATGATCACCGGCCCGCAGAACATGCCGGTGTTCAACGACATGAACGTCTCGCCTGAAGACAAGCGCGACATCATCACTTACCTCAAGTACATCGAGAACAACCCGTCGCCGGGTGGATTCGCCCTCGGATCCCTCGGACCGGTGTCCGAAGGCCTCTTCCTCTGGATCTTCGGTCTGGGTGCCATCGTGGCCCTGACCGTGTGGATCACGGCGAAATCGAATTGATCGGCACCCGGCAATGACACACCCAGCACAGACAGCGCCCACGAAGGAGAACAATGGCCAGCGATGAGACCAGCGGAAAGGATCTGACCGCTGCCGACTCCTCGAGTGTCGAGCACGTCACGGCCGCCGTCGGCACCGCCGTCGTCGCCCGCGACGCCGTGGCCAATCCCGGCTTCCCTCCGCACCGCCCCCGGATCACCGACCTCGACCCGCGCGCCGAGAAGCGCGCCGAGCGCACGGTGTACACCCTGTTCTACCTGTCGATCGTCGGCAGCATTTTCGCCATCGCGGCGTACATCATCTTCCCGATCGTCCCCGAAGACCCGGGCTCCGTGCGGCTGAACAACCTGTTCATCGGGATCGGGCTCGCGTTGGCGCTGCTGGCGCTGGGCATCGGTGCGGTGCACTGGGGCAAGGCGCTGATGCACGACGAGGAGGGCGTGGACGAGCGTCACCCGGTCCGGGGCAGCGACGAGACCCGCGCCCGCGCGGTCGAAATCTTCCAGGAAGCCAACACGGAGTCCGGCATCGGCCGACGCGCCGTGATCCGCAACAGCCTCATCGGGGCCCTCGTGGTCTTCCCGCTCCCCGCCGTCGTCCTGTTCCGCGGGCTCGCCCCGATGGACCAGGATCCCGTCGCCCTCCTGAAGCAGACCATGTGGGAGAAGGGCACCAGGCTGGCCCTGGACCCGTCCGGTGCGCCGATCAAGGCCTCGGACGTCACCCTGGGTTCGTCCTTCGCGGTGATCCCGGAGGGCCTGATGGATCTTGAGCACGGCCGGCTTGAAGAGAAGGCCAAGGCTGTGGTGATCCTCGTGCGCATGAAGCCCGAGGACCTCATCGAAACGCCCGAGCGGGCTAGCTGGTCCTACGACGGGATCGTCGCGTACTCCAAGATCTGCACACACGTAGGCTGCCCCGTCGGCCTGTACGAACAGCAGACGCACCACCTCCTCTGCCCCTGCCACCAGTCACAGTTCAATGTGGCCGACCAGGCGAAAGTCATCTTCGGACCCGCCAAACGCGCCCTTCCGCAGCTGCCCATCGCCGTGGACTCCGAGGGGTACCTCATCGCGCAGAGCGATTTCCTTGAACCGGTCGGACCGAGCTTTTGGGAGCGACAGTGAGTACCACAACCGATATGAAACCCGCCGAGTCGAAGAAGTCCGGTGGCTTCACCGGCGCCGCGGCGAACTACATCGACGAGCGCACCAGCATCTCCACCGCGGTCAAGGAACTGGGTCGCAAGATCTTCCCCGACCACTGGTCTTTCCTGCTCGGTGAGGTGGCGCTCTACAGCTTCGTCATCATCCTGCTGTCCGGATCGTTCCTGACCTTCTTCTTCCAGGCCTCGATGGCCGAAGTGCACTACGAAGGCTCCTACGTGCCTCTCAAGGGCGTGGAGATGTCGGTGGCCATGGCATCCTCGCTGGACATCTCCTTCGACGTGCGCGGCGGACTGCTGATGCGTCAGGTACACCACTGGGCTGCGCTGCTGTTCGTGGCATCCATCGGACTGCACATGCTGCGCATCTACTTCACCGGAGCCTTCCGCAAGCCTCGCGAGCTGAACTGGGTGATCGGCTTCGTCCTGTTCATCCTGGCCATGGCTGAGGGCTTCACCGGCTACTCGCTGCCCGACGACCTGCTCTCCGGAAACGGCCTGCGGATCATCGACGGCATGGTCAAGGGCATCCCCGTCGTCGGAACCTGGATCTCGTTCCTGCTCTTCGGCGGCGAGTTCCCGGGCACCGACATCGTCGGTCGTCTGTATTCGCTTCACATCCTGCTGCTTCCGGCGATCATCGTCGCCTTGATCGCGCTGCACCTGCTCTTCGTCGTGGTGCACAAGCACACCCAGTACCCCGGAGCGGGCCGCACGGACACGAACGTCGTCGGCTACCCGGTGCTCCCGGTCTACGCCGCCAAGGCCGGTGGATTCTTCTTCATCGTCTTCGGCGTCGTGATGCTGATGGCCTCGTTCTTCACGATCAACCCGATCTGGAACTACGGACCGTACGACCCCTCACCGGTGTCCGCCGGGACCCAGCCGGACTGGTACATCGGCTTTGCCGACGGCGCCCTCCGGTTGATTCCGCCGGGACTGGAGTGGGTTGGTCTGGGCGGCACCTGGTCGTTCAACATCCTGATCCCCCTCGTGGGCCTCGGCGTGTTCATCGGCGTTGTCCTGCTGTACCCGTTCCTCGAAGCGTGGATCACCGGTGACAAGCGCGAGCACCACATCCTGGACCGTCCGCGCAACGCGCCGACCCGCACGGCCATCGGCGCCGCGGGTGTCACGTTCTACGCCGGCCTGTGGGCGGCGGCGTCCTCGGACATCATCGCCACGCACTTCTCGGTGACCATGGAGGGTGTCATCCACACCCTTCAGGCCGTCGTGATCCTCGGCCCGTTCGTCGCCTACTTCATCACCAAGCGAGTGTGCCTGGCGCTGCAGAAGAAGGACCGGGAGATTGTCCTGCACGGCTACGAGTCCGGTCGCATCGTCCGTCTGCCCGGCGGCGAGTACATCGAGGTGCACCAGCCCGTCGACGAGTACGAGCGTTGGAAGTTGGTCAGCTACACCAACTACAAGCCGCTCGAGTTGACTCCGAACGCCCAGGGCAAGGTGTCCCCGGTTCAGCGGGTTCGTGCCGGCCTGTCCCGCTGGTTCTTCGAAGATCGGATTGCCCCGGTCGGGACCAAGGAACTCGAAGAAAGCCACGGCGATCACCACTAGTTCCTCAGCCGAATCGGTTCGGGCACCCCACCCACTCCAGACTCTGTCTGAGTGGCTGCGGTGCCCGAACTGTTTGGGCGACCTGGTCCCGGCCGGCGACCGAGTTCTCGCCTGCAGCACCGGCCACCGTTTCGACACGAACCGGCGGGGCTTCGCGTCCCTCATGGTCGGTTCACGCAAACTCATCGGCGATTCCGCCGCCATGCTGGACGCCCGCGACATCTTCTTGGAACGCGGGTGGTATACCGAACTCCGCGAGGCCCTCAGCGCTCTCGTGGCCGCCGAATCCCCGCACCGAATCATCGACATCGGCTGCGGCACCGGCTATTACCTGCGGGGGGCCCTGCACGCCGCCTCCGGCGTCCACTCCCCCGGTTCCCCGCTGTCCCGTACCCCTGGCGTCGCGGCACTGGCCATGGACCTGTCAGCGGCCGCGGTCGCACGAACGGTCCGGGCCGGTCTCACCGAACCTCACTCGACCACGGACGGGCTCGTCGCGGATGTCTGGTCGCCGCTGCCGATCCGGGACGGGGCCGCTGACGTCGCCATCAACGTGTTCGCTCCCCGGAATCCGGCCGAGTTCCATCGCATCCTGGCTCCCGGAGCACTTCTCGCCGTCGTGGTGCCGCACGCCAGCCATCTCCAGGAACTGCGCGCCGCCGGCCTGGCCCTGGAGGTGCACGGGAACAAGACCGACGACCTGGTCGCCAGCCTGGCGCCGGGCTTTCACCTGGAGTCCACGGCGGACCTCTCCAGGGTCCTGGTACTCTCCCCCGACGACGTTGCCGCCCTCATCGGCATGGGCCCCTCCTCGCACCACACATCCTCCACAGACCCCGCAGACCCTACCGGGCCGCCAGGGTCGACCGAGGTGACCGTGGCGTTCCGACTCCTCGGCTTCCGCCGCTCCCTGCACTGAGCATCGGTGCACGACAAAGCGCCAGTGACCCGAAGGTCACTGGCGCTTTGTCGTGCGGTGGTGGGGCCTAGCGGGCGAAGAGTCCGCGGTAGTACTCGTAGACCCAGCCGACGAGGCTGATCACGCCGATGCCGACGGCGATGAAGGAGATCCAGAAGCCGACGGCCAGTCCCAGGAACAACAGTGCCGCGCTGGCCGCGAGCATGATCGGCCACCAGCTCCACGGGCTGAAGAAGCCCAGCTCGGGGTCGCCGTCATCGATGTTGGCGTCGAGCATGTCCTCGGGAAGTTCGCCGCCCTGCGCCTTGTAGACGCGAGACAGGTAGAACGCGATGAACGCCACGAGCAGTGCGCAGAGGGAGATCGCGAAGGCTCCGACCCACTCGATGCGACCCTGGCTCGGGTCGACGAGGCCCCACACGACGTACGCGACTGCTACCAGCGCGAGGAATCCGGTCAGGATCCAGTAGAGGTTGACATTGGCTTTCATCTACTTAACCTTTTCCGATCCTGCGTCATAGGTGGGAGCATCCGGGGCGTCTTTTGCCGGACCGATGCCGACGGGCATACCGACCTCCGGGTGATTCAGGTCGAATGCGGGACGCTCGGAGCGGATACGCGGGATCGACGTGAAGTTGTGGCGCGGCGGCGGGCAGGATGTAGCCCACTCCAGGGAGGCGCCGTAGCCCCACGGGTCGTTCACCGTGACCCTCGGAGCCGTTCGGGCGGTGACGTACACGTTCAGGAAGAACGGGATCATCGAGATCGCGAGGATCATCGAGCCGACGGTCGAGAGCTGGTTCATCCAGGTGAACCCGTCGTCGGGCAGGTAGGACGCGTAACGGCGGGGCATGCCCACCACACCGAGCCAGTGCTGCACGAGGAAGGTTGTGTGGAAGCCGATGAACAGGAGCCAGAAGTGCCACTTGCCCAGGCGTTCGTTGAGCATCTTGCCGGTCCACTTGGGCCACCAGAAGTAGAACCCGCTGAACATGGCGAAGACGACCGTGCCGAAGACCACGTAGTGGAAGTGGGCAACCACGAAGTAGGTGTCTGACACGTGGAAGTCCAGCGGCGGTGAGGCCAGGATGACGCCGGTCAGCCCACCGAAGGTGAAGGTGATCAGGAAGCCGATGGCCCAGAGCATGGGGGTCTCGAAGGTCAGCGAACCCCGCCACATCGTTCCGATCCAGTTGAAGATCTTCACGCCGGTCGGAACCGCGATGAGCATCGTCATCAGGGAGAAGAACGGCAACAGGACCGAGCCGGTCACGTACATGTGGTGCGCCCACACCGTCACGGACAGCGCCGCGATGGAGATGGTCGCGTAGATCAGGGTCTTGTACCCGAAGATCGGCTTGCGGCTGAAGACCGGGAACACCTCGGACACGATGCCGAAGAACGGCAGGGCGATGATGTACACCTCGGGGTGACCGAAGAACCAGAACAGGTGCTGCCAGAGGATGGCACCGCCATTGGCCGGGTCGTAGATGTGCGAGAGGAAGATCCGGTCGCTGGCGGCGGCGAGCATGGCGGCGGCGAGCACCGGGAACGCCATCAGGATCAGCAGCGAGGTGACGAGAGTGTTCCAGGTGAAGATCGGCATCCGGAACATCGTCATGCCGGGGGCACGCATGGTGATGATGGTGGTGATGAAGTTCACGCCACCGAGGATCGTGCCGAAGCCCGAGAGCCCCAGGCCGACCATCCACAGATTACCGCCGACCCCTGGCGAGAAGGTCGTGCTCGCCAGCGGTTGGTAGGCGAACCAGCCGAACGACGCCGCTCCCTGCGGGGTGAGGAAGCCGCCGACCGCTATCAGGCTGCCGAAGAAGAACAGCCAGAAGGAGAACGCGTTGAGTCGCGGGAACGCGACGTCGGGTGCACCGATCTGGAGCGGCATCAGCGCGTTCGCGAAGCCGAAGAACAGTGGTGTCGCGAACATCAGCAGCATGATGGTGCCGTGCATCGTGAAGAGCTGGTTGTACTGCTCCTTGGTCTGCACGATCTGCAGTCCGGGTTCGAAGAGCTGGGCGCGCATCACGAGCGCCATCACCCCGCCGAGGCAGAAGTAGATGAACGAGGTGATCAGGTACATGTACCCGATGACCTTGTGGTCGGTGGAGGTGATCCACCGAACGACGATGTTGCCCTTGCGGTCAACGCCGGTCGGCCGGGCGGCCGAGGACGCTGCCGGAGCGCCGGCGGGAGCTGTTGTGGTGCTCATGGTCTAGTTGCCTTCCTCAGCCGTCGGGGCGTCGGTGCCTGGTTGGTTCAAGTTGCGGTCGTATTCGCTGTCGACCTGGCCGTCGTTGCCGGCGGCGCGCAGGGAGTCGACATAGGCTTCGTAGTCGGCCTCGGAGACGACCTCCACGTTGAAGAGCATCAACGAGTGGTACTCGCCGCAGAGCTCGGCGCATTTGCCGGCGTAGGTGCCTACGCGTTCGGGGATGACCGACATGTAGTTGGTCTTGCCCGGGATCATGTCCTTCTTGTAGAGGAAGTCGATGACCCAGAAGGAGTGAATGACGTCGCGCGCTTCCAGCGCGATCTCGATCTTCTTGCCGACGGGCAGGACGAGCGTGGGGATCTCGGACTCGACCAGCGCGCCCTTCTCACCCTCGAGGTCAGGCTGGCCCTGAATACCCTGAGTGAAGACATCGTCGGTGACGTAGTTGAAGTCCCAGGCCCACTGCTTGCCGATCGCTTCGATCTGCAGGTCAGGCTCGTCGAACCGAGCCTCGATGGCGTTCTGGTCCCGCGCGGTGAAGGCGAAGAAGCCCAGCACCAGGATGAGCGGGACGATCGTGTAGAAGATCTCGATCGGCATGTTGTACCGCAGCTGCACCGGGAGTCCGGTCTGGCCCTTGCGCCGACGGTAGACGACGACGGACCAGATCGTGAGGCCCCAGGTGATCAGGCCGACAATGAGCAGCACGATCCACGAGGTGGTCCACAGACCGGACACGCGCTCGGTGTTGTTGGTTACCGGGGACTCGCCCTCCTCGAAACCGGGCAGGTACCCGTTGAGCTGAGCCTGGGTGCATCCGGTGAGGACAATGGCTAGCGTTGCTGCGACCGGTATGACGGCCCATCGGAGACGGCGGTTTTTGAGCACCGGTGACCTTTCGGAAAGACGTGAAGGCACTACACAGGAAGTGCGTTTATCATCTTTAGCTTACTCCGCGCCGGTCGCACCCGAGTGCACGAGCGACGGACCCGTCGCAATTCTCCGCTCCGATTGGGGAGTGACAACAGGGTCGAAGGGCCCGTCCTGAGCCGTTTTGAGCCAGAAGCGCCGACGACGACGGGACCCGAACCGGATGTGCAAAAAGGAGACCGTCCGGTGGACGGTCTCCTTTTTTTTATGATCACACGCTAGTTGAAGGAGTCCCCACAGGCGCAGCTGCCGCCGGCGTTCGGGTTGTCGATGGTGAAGCCCTGCTTCTGGATGGTGTCCTCGAAGTCGATGGACGCACCCTCGAGGTACGGGACGCTCATCTTGTCGACGACGACCTCGACACCGTCATAGTCCATGACGGCGTCACCCTCGAGGGTGCGCTCGTCAAAGTACAACTGGTAGATCAGGCCTGAACAGCCGCCGGGCTGCACGGCGACGCGCAGTCGCAGGTCTTCGCGGCCTTCCTGGGCGAGCAGGCTGCGCACCTTCGCGGCGGCGACGTCGGTGAGACCGACGCCGTGGGCGATGGTGCTGGTTTCGATCGTGTCGGTCATGGTGCTCCTCGGTATTATCCGGTTTCGCGTCGGTGAGCATCCCACGCGCATGGGGTCCGCCGGCGAATCTGTTCCTAGTGTATCCGCCCGGGCCGTGAGCGGGCTGGATGACGCGGACGCCTTCTCAGGCCCTGCGGTGGGGTCAGTGGCCGGTGCGGTCGTTGAGGCGGCCCAGAAGGAAGGCCTCACTGAGCACGGCTCGCTTGAAGACGCCCAGGTGCAGCGACTCGTTGGGGCTGTGCGCCCGGGAATCCGGGTCTTCGACCCCGGTCACCAGGATCTGCGCTTCGGGAAACTCCCGGACCAGGTCCGCGATGAACGGGATCGACCCGCCCACACCGATGTCGACGGGCTCCACGCCCCAGCCTGCCGTCATGGCCAGGCGGGTCTCCGCAACGGCCCACCCGCCGGTGTCGACCAGGAACGGTTCTCCGGTGTCCAGGTCGTCGATGGCGAGGTGGGCGCCGAACGGTGCGTGTGCACGCAGGTGGGCCTCGATCACGCCGGCAGCTTCCTTGGCGGACTGGCCGGGCGCGATGCGCACGCTGATCTGCACGCTGACCGCGGGCGTCAGGGTGTTGGACGCGTTGGCGACGGTGGGAGCATCGATTCCGGTCACCGTCAGCGCGGGCTGGGACCAGATGCGGCTGAGGATGGATCCGTGCCCGATCGGGGAGACTCCGTCGAGCAGGCCGGTCTCCGCTCGCAGCGCGGACTCATCGTACGGCGGTGTCGGCGCGTCGTGACTGGTCAGACCGCTGATCGCGACGGACCCGTCTGCGGCGTACAGGGTGCCCAGCAGTTTGATGGTCGCCATCATGGCGTCCGGGACGGCGCCGCCGAACATTCCGGAGTGCGAGGCGTGCGCCAACGTGCTCACGGTGAGCCTGAAGGTGACGTTGCCGCGCAGCCCGATAGTGATGGCCGGAGTGTCGACGTCCCAGTTGTTCGAGTCGGCGACGACGATCGCGTCGGCGCGGAGCGCCTCCCGGTTCTCGGTGAGGAAGGTGGCGAAGGAGCGGCTGCCGAATTCTTCCTCGCCCTCGATGAAGAGGGCCAGGCCGAGGTCGAGGTCCCCGTCGGTGGCCGCGAGGAGCGCGCGCAATGCGGCGACGTGCGCCATGACGCCGGCCTTGTCGTCCGCGGCGCCGCGACCGTACAGGCGGTCCCCGCGCAGGGTCGGTTCGAAGGGCGGCGAGTCCCACGCGTCGTCGAGCCCGGGAGGCTGCACGTCGTGGTGGGCGTAAAGCAGAACCGTGGGGCGGCCGTTCTTGGCCGGGCGGGTCGCGAGGATGGCGGGCTGTCCGAGTTCGTCGGTACCGGGGATGCCCGCCTGCGTGACCGTGACGGTGTCGAAGATCCCGATCTCCCGCACCAGATCGGCGACGGCGTCGGCGCTGGCGCGCACGTGATCGCGATCGAATGCGGCCCAGGACACCGAGGGGATCCGCACGAGGGCGCACAGGTCGGCGACCGTCCGCGGGAGCTCCCGTTCGACGGCGTTCCGCAGCGCCGATTCACGGGGGTGTGCTGCGACTTGCTGGGTGGTTGCTGCTGCTGTGTCCGCGGTATCCGTCATGCGAGTAATCTTAAGGCAACCTAACTGCAAGGAACTGATGTGGCTAAGCAACCTGTAAATCCCGGCGCAGAACCGTCGATCGAATCCGCCGATGAGACGAAGTCCCGTCTGGCCGGTCAGTCGACGCGCAAGGGCCAGCCCACGCCGAGCCGCCGTGTACAGGAGGCCGCGAACAAACGCCCACTGGTTCCGGACGACCGCAAACTGGCCGCCAAGCAGGCGCGGGCGAAGTCGGCCGAGGCCCGTGAGAGGGCGCGTCTCGGCATGGCCGCCGGTGACGACAAGTACCTCCCGGTGCGCGAGCGTGGACCGCAGAAGCGTTTCGCCCGTGACTACATCGACGCCAGATTCAACGTGGGCGAGTTCATGATCCCGGTGATGTTCCTGGTCATCCTGCTCACCTTCTTCCCGGATCCGTCCGTCCAGACGTATGGCATCCTCGCTCTCTGGGCCTTCTTCCTGGTCGCGATCGCGGACTGCGTAGTGCTCGGTTTCATCCTCACCAAGAAAATCGAGGCCAAGTTCGGCGCCGACCGGGCCGAGAAGGTCCGTTGGTATGCGGCCATGCGAGCCCTGCAGTTGCGGGTCATGCGCCTGCCGAAGCCCCAGGTGAAGCGGGGCCAGTACCCGGCCTGATCCACGAAAACACGAAGAACCCCTCGGAGCCGGCTCCGAGGGGTTCTTGCGTGCATCGGGTCAACGCCGGTATGCGCCCAACCTGATGACCGGAACACGCAGTTCCTCATCGGTCAAGGAGCCGTGCTGGCCGACCATGCTGCGCGCCGACTGGTTGGGTTCCCGGGAGTCGTAGTACGCGATCAGCTTCCGGGCGGCCACGATGACGTCGCCGATCCGTGCCGCGGCGTCGTCTCGCACAGCACCGAACAGTCCCGCGGCCACGGCCTCGCTCCGGGTGAAGATCCAGGCGCGCTCGCCCTCGACCGCACGCCAGGTTTCGGCCAGCACGTCGGCGTCGACACCGGCCTCGGTGTAGAGCTGCAGGCAGCGCGGGTCACCGCCGATGTGGCGCACCCCGGCGACGAGGGCCGGCACGGTGTCGAAAAGCACCTGCTTGGCCGCCGGAACATCCACGACCCCGTGGTCTGCCGTGACGATCATGCCCTCGTCCGGGCGCAGGGTGGCGGCGAACCTGGCCGTTTCGGCGTCGAGGTTTTCCAGCTGCGCCAACCACCTGGCGGATTCCCAGCCGTGGGCGTGCGCGTTGATGTCCAATTCGGGCACGTACAGGTAGATCAGGGCCGTGGGCTCGGCGTCGAGAATCGCCCGCGCCGCGTCGAACCGCGCGCCGATGGTCTCGGCCGGCACGTAGCCGGCACCGCGAAGCACGGCCCGGCTGAAGCCGGAATCCGTGAACCTCTTGGGGCCGACGGCGAAGCTGGGGATCCCGGTCTCCGCGGCCGTGTCGAAGACCGTCGGCTGGTTCTGCCAGCTGTGCGGCTCCATCCGCTCGTCCCAGCCCGTGAGCTGGTTGACGACCCTATCGTTGGCCGCGTCGAGCACCTTGTAGCCGACCAGCCCGTGGGTGCCTGGCGCGACCCCGGTGGTCAGTGAGGCGATGCCCGCGGCGGTCGTGGCCGGGAACACCCCGTCGACGACGTCGGTCTTGGCCAGATGCGAGGTGAGGAACCGGGCATGCCCGGCGCGAGCTCGCAGGTTGCTCATCCCGAGACCGTCCGCGAGGAGCACGAGGGCCTTGCCAGCGGGCGGGAGCCCGAGCGGGTTCGGCTGGGACCGGAGCGAGGCCAGCGAACTTGTCAAAACGTCGGCAAGGCGAACGGCGCTGAAGGGCCGGACCGGTAACATAGGGGGCATCTGGCCCAGTCTGACATAGACCCGGCCGCAGGTTTCCTCAGCGCAGGTCCGTGCGCATCAGCCTGGTGCTCCCGGTTCCGCCGACATGCACCACACAGCAGAATCTACGAATGAGCCGCTCAGACAAGACAGTGTCAGCCCACCAGGGGCCCGCCGCATCCACCGAGCGCATCGAAGACGTCGATGTGTCGACGGAGATGCAGGGGTCGTTCCTCGAGTACGCCTATTCGGTGATCTACTCCCGAGCTCTCCCGGACGCCAGGGACGGCCTCAAGCCTGTGCAGCGCCGCATCCTGTACCAGATGAGCGAGATGGGCCTGCGGCCCGACCGCGGGCACGTGAAGTCGGCGCGCGTCGTCGGCGAGGTGATGGGCAAGCTGCACCCGCACGGCGACACCGCCATTTACGACGCCATGGTGCGGATGGCCCAGGCCTTCACCCTGCGGGTGCCGCTCATCGACGGGCACGGCAACTTCGGTTCGCTCGACGACGGGCCCGCTGCGCCCCGGTACACCGAGGCGCGCCTGGCGGCACCGGCACTGGCCATGACCGAACACCTCGATGAAGATGTCGTCGACTTTGTGCCCAACTACGACAATCAGCTCACCCAGCCCGACGTGCTGCCGGCGGCGTACCCCAACCTGCTCGTGAACGGGGCCAGCGGCATCGCGGTGGGCATGGCCACCAATATGGCCCCGCACAACCTCGTCGAGGTCATCGGTGCCGCCCGGCACCTGCTCGCCCACCCGCGTGCGACCCTCGACGAGCTCATGGAGTTCGTGCCGGGCCCTGACCTGCCCACCGGCGGCACCATCGTTGGCCTGGCCGGCATCAGGGATGCCTACCTGACCGGGCGTGGCAGCTTCAAGACCAGGGCCAAGGTGTCGGTTGAGGCGATCACCGCCCGCAAGGCCGGGCTCGTCGTCAGTGAGCTGCCCTACCTGGTCGGACCCGAACGGGTGATCGAGAAGATCAAGGACGGCGTCAACTCCAAGAAGCTCAGCGGCATCTCCGACGTCACCGACCTCACCGACCGCACCAAGGGTCTGCGCCTGGTGATCGGGATCAAGACCGGTTTCAGCCCGGAGGCCGTGCTCGAGCAGTTGTACAGGGTGACCCCGCTGGAGGACTCCTTCAACATCAACGCCGTCGCTCTCGTCGACGGCGGTCCGCAGACGCTGGGCCTGGTCGAACTGCTGCAGGTGTACGTCAACCACCGCGTCGAGGTCGTCACCCGGCGTTCCGCGTACAGGCTGGCCCGACGCCGCGAACGCCTGCACCTGGTCGAGGGACTGCTCATCGCGATCCTCGACATCGACGAGGTCATCCAGGTGATTCGCGCCAGCGACGACACCGAGCAGGCCCGTACCCGGCTCATCGACGTGTTCGACCTCAGCCAGCTGCAGGCGGAGTACATCCTCGAGTTGCGGCTGCGCCGGCTCACCAGGTTCTCCCGCATCGAACTGGAAACAGAGCGAGACCAGCTGCTCGCCGAGATCAAGGAGTTGGAAGCCCTGCTCGCCAGCAAGCAGGCCATCCGCACGCTGGTCTCCGACGAGCTGGCCACCATCTCCGACAGGTTCGGCACCCCGCGACGCACGCTCCTCACCGAGGCGCGTCCGAGCATCGCCGGAGCCTCAGCGCGGAAGACGGCCGTGCTCGAGGTTTCAGACTCCCCCACCCGCGTCTATCTGAGCAGCACGGGCCGCATCGCCAGGGTGGACCTGCCGCAGCCCGGCGACGACCAGATCGAACGCATCACTCCGGCGCACCGCCGCAGCAAGCACGACGCTGTCCTCTCGGCGCTGGACACCACCAGCCGTTCGGAGATCGGTGCCGTGACCAATCGCGGCCGACTCATCCGCTTCTCCCCCGTCGACCTGCCCGTTCTGCCACCCACCTCGATCCAGTTGGCGGCCGGTGTGCGGGTGCGCGACTACCTCTCGCTGGGCAGCGGCGGTGAGGTGGTCCGTGCCCTGGTCTCTCTGGACAGCGAACGTGCCATCGCGCTCGGCACCCGGCAGGGCATCGTCAAGCGGGTCACCCCGAACGACTGGGCGAACAAGCCCGACTTCGAGATCATCGCGCTCAAGCCCGGAGACGAGGTCGTCGGCGCCGTCCAGGGTGCGGAGGACGACGAGCTGGTCTTCGTCGCCTCCGATGCCCAGCTGTTGCGGTTCCCCGCATCGACGGTGCGCCCGCAGGGCCGGACGGCCGGCGGGATGGCGGGCATCAAGCTGGGCCCGGACGCCCGGGTGGTGTTCTTCACGAGCCTGGCGGGCGACGCCGCCGAGGACGCCGTGGTGGCGACGATCGCCTCCGGAAGCCAGACCTTGCCGGGAACGGATCCAGGTAGCGCCAAGGTGTCGGCCTTCACCGAATTCCCCGCCAAGGGCCGAGCCACCGGTGGGGTGCGCTCGCACCGCTTCCTCAAGGGCGAAGACGCCCTGGCTGTGGCCTGGGTGGGCGCGGCACCCGCCCGCGCGCTGGGCGTCGAGGGCTCTCCCCGGACCCTGCCGGACACCGGGGCGCGACGCGATGCTTCCGGAACCATGTTGGATGCCGTCGTCGGCTCGATCGGTTCGGGTATCGGCTGACGGGCTGTCCGACCGCCGTTCGTTTCCTGACCGCGTTTCAGCCACGGTCGGGGCGCCCGCAGTAGGGTGAAACATGCCCGAACTCCACGGTTCCACAATCCTCGTCGTCGGCGCCACGGGCGGACTCGGCCGGGAGATCGCCCGGCAACTGTCCGACGCCGGAGCAACCCTTGTGCTCAGCGCCCGTGACCCCGCCGCCATCGCCGAACTCGGACTGCCCGGCACTGTCATCCCCGCAGACCTCACCGATCCCGCCGCCGTCCGGCGCCTCGTCGACGTGGCGGTCTCGGTGACCGGCCACCTCGACGGGATCGTGGTCGCCGCGGGTGTCGTCGCCTTCGGCCCCGCTGCTGAGTTGACCGGAGACACCATCGCCCGGCTCTTCGCCGTGAACACCACCGCGCCCATGCTGCTGCTGCAGGCCGCCCACGGGCCGCTCTCGGCCTCGGCCGCCGCCGGCCGCACACCGTTCTTCCTCACCCTCAGCGGGGTGGTCAGTGAGAGCCCGACCGCCAATCTCGCGGCATACTCGGCGTCCAAGGCCGCCCTGGCCGCCTTCGGCACCGCGGCCGGCCGGGAACTGCGGCGGGCGGGCATCCGGGTCATCGACGCGCGGCCCGGGCACACCGAGACGGCGCTGTCCAGCCACCCGATCAGCGGCACGGCGCCGCCCTTGCCCGTCGGCCTTGACCCCGTGGCCGTGTGCGCCCGAATCGTTCGGGGCCTCGCGGACGGCGACCGGGATCTGCCCAGCACCGTCTTCGCCGCCGCCGCGCCACGCTGACCGCCGCCCGCGACGCGACCAGTCTCACGCCCGCAACTGTTGCCCATTCGGACTTCTGCGTCCGGCACACCGGACGCAGAAGTCCGCTTCGGGAACAGTCGGGCCCGGTCAGACGTCGATGCGGTCGCGGCTGAGCTTGTCGGAGCTTTCGATGATGAACTCCTTGCGCGGGGCGACGTCGTTGCCCATCAGCAGTTCGAACACCTTTCCGGCCATTTCGGCGTCGGCGACCCTGACCCGGCGCAGAGTGCGGTGGGCCCGTTCCATCGTGGTGGTGGCCAACTGGTCGGCATCCATTTCGCCCAGCCCCTTGTACCGCTGGATGGGATCCTGAAAGCGTTTGCCGCTCTTCTTGAGCGCGGCGAGGACACCCTGCAGCTCTGCTTCGGAATAGGTGTAGATGGTCTCGTTGGGTTTGCTACCCGGGTTCATCACCACGACCCTGTGCAACGGGGGCACCGCCGCGAAGATCCGGCCGGCTTCGATCATCGGGCGCATGTACCTGAAGAACAGGGTGAGCAGCAACGTACGGATGTGCGCACCGTCGACGTCGGCATCCGCCATGATGATGACCTTGCCGTAGCGGGCGGCGGACAGGTCGAAGCTGCGGCCGGACCCGGCGCCGATGACCTGGATGATCGAGGCGCACTCCAGGTTGGAGAGCATGTCGGAGACCGACGCCTTCTGCACATTGAGGATCTTGCCCCTGATAGGCAGCAGCGCCTGATGTTCGCTGTCTCTGGCCAACTTCGCGGTGCCGAGTGCCGAGTCACCCTCGACGATGAACAGCTCACTCAGGGCCACATCGTTACTGCGGCAGTCCACCAGCTTCGCCGGCAACGAGGAGCTTTCCAGGGCGTTCTTGCGCCGCTGGGTCTCCTTGTGGGCGCGGGCGGAGATGCGGGATTTCATCTCGGCCACGATCTTGTCGAGCACCACTGCCGATTGGGTCTTGTCGTCGCGCTTGGTCGAGGTGAACCGTTCGGTCATGGTCTTGTTGATCACCGCGGCCACGATGGCGCGCACCGCGGGGGTGCCGAGCACCTCCTTGGTCTGGCCCTCGAACTGCGGCTCTGGCAGCCGTACGGTGAGCACCGCGGTGAGCCCGGCGAGGATGTCGTCCTTCTCGAGCTTGTCGGAGCCGACCTTGAGCCGCCGGGCGTTCTGCTCGACCTGCGCCCGCAGGAACTTGAGCATGCCCGCGTCGAAACCCGCCTGGTGGGTGCCGCCCTTGGGCGTGGAGATGATGTTGACGAAGCTCTTGATGACGGTGTCGTAACCCGTGCCCCAACGCAGGGCAATGTCGACCTGGCACTCCCGGACGAGCTCAGTGGGGATCATCGCGCCCGTGTCGGTGAGGACCGGCACGGTTTCGGTGAAGCTCCCGGCGCCGGTCAGCCGCCAGGTGTCGGTGATCGGCGTGTCGACGGCGAGGTGGTCCACGAACTCGGAGATACCGCCGGCGAAGGTGAACGACTCCGCGATGGGCACGGCGCTCCGCCGGTCGTCGATGTTGATGGTCAGGCCCGGGATCAGGAACGCCGTCTGGCGGGCCCGGCCCATCAGGTCCTCGGTCTGGAAGGTGGCGCCCTTGGTGAAGATCTGCCGGTCGGCCCAATAGCGAATGCGGGTGCCGGTGACACCCTTGCGAACCTTGCCGACCACGCGCAGTTCGCTCTTGTTCTCGAACGGCGTGAACGGCGCATCCGGGCTCTTCTCACCGGTGTCGGCGAAGACACCGGGCTCGCCGCGGTGAAAGGACATCGCCCAGGTCTTGCCGTCGCGGTCAACCTCGACGTCGAGGCGCTCGGACAGGGCGTTCACGACCGATGCGCCGACACCGTGCAGGCCGCCGGACGCCGCGTAGGAACCGCTGCCGAACTTGCCGCCGGCGTGCAGCTTGGTGAAGACGACCTCAACCCCGGAGAGTCCGGTCTTCGGTTCGATGTCGACCGGGATTCCGCGCGCCGTGTCGCTGACCTCGACGCTTTCATCGGGATGCAGCACGATGCCGATCGATGACCCGTGCCCGCTGAGCGCCTCGTCGACCGAGTTGTCGATGATTTCCCAGAGGCAGTGCATGAGCCCACGGGAGTCGGTCGATCCGATGTACATGCCGGGGCGTTTGCGCACCGCGTCCAGGCCTTCGAGGACCGAGAGGTGGCGGGCGGAATAGTCAGAACTCACAACTGTTAAGAATAGCGACCCGGATGCGTGCAGCCTCGTTCGACACTCGAGCGGGGCTCCCCCGAGCCGGGTCCACCGCGCGGAAGGCTACGCGGTGAGCGAAATGTCACCCAACTGTGGCCCAATCCACGCCCGGCCGTGTTTACATGGTGAGTAAGGATTCAATTGGTATCACCTGGTATCAGTCTGGAGGAGGAGAATATGTCCCAGATCGCCACCGAAAATGGTGCCGTCGACCAACAGGGCGCCCCCCACCAGCTCACCGCGGCCGACCGCTGCGACGCTTGTGGCGCTCAGGCCTACATCCGTGTAGTCGTGAATAACAGCGAGTTGCTCTTCTGCGCCCACCACGGACGCAAGCACCAGGAGAAGCTCGCCGCAATCGCCGAAAGCTGGCACGACGAGTCGAGCCGACTCTTCGAGGACCAGAAGTCCTAATCACCGGTCGGCGCCGCAGGCAACTGCGGCGCCGACGGCGCTTGACCGGAGTTACTCCGAGGTGAGGCTGAGCCGCACTGCAACCTGGTTGCGTGCGGCTTTTGCTATGCCGTCGACCGATTCGGTCTGAGCGGTCGGGGTCAGGGTGAGGCCTCTGGCAGCGGCGGCAGTTCCGAGCATCCGGTCGGCGAGCTGCGGATTGCGGGCCAGGACCGGGCCGTGCAGGTGAGTGCCGATGAAGCTGCCGTCGACGGCGCCCTCCGTGCCGTCGCCGTTGCCGGTGCCGTAGTCCAAGGTGCCCAGCGGGGCCGCGGCTCCGGCGTACCCGCGCAGATGGTTTTCGAAGCCGAGGAGGCGCAGACCGTCGGCGTCGACGACGAGGTCGTCGGTGACGCGGGCCGGCAGGGCGCCCGCGCGCCCCGGCACCAGGCCGAGACCGTCGACCGACGAGCCGTCCGCCAGGTTGAGCCCGGCGCTGAGCAGCTCCCAGCCGGTACCGACGGCCAGCACGGGCACTCCCCCGGTCAGCCAGGCACGCAGTGGCTCTGCCAGGGTACTGAGGGCGTCGCGAGCGGCGACGAGGTCGGTGTCGGTTCCCGATCCGATGACGACGAGGTCGACGGTCTCGGGAAGGTCGGCGACGGCGTGCACGGGCACTATCCGGGCCGACAGTCCGGCCCAGCGGGCGCGCTGCGCGAGAACCCGCGCGTTCGCGGCGTCGCCGTTGGTGTCCAGAAGCCGCGGGAGCAGGCTCACGATGGTGAGATCGGCCGGGTGGTCAACTGTCATGACGGGTCCGCTTCGTTGGTTTCCAGGCCGAGGTGCGCCCGGGTGCGCCGCATCGAATCGGCCGAGAAGATGATCGTCTTGACACCGTGGGCGGGTTCCGGTAGCGCCAGGAAGTCGTCGAGGGCCCGGCCGAGGTCGGGTTCGATGCGGTCGACGAGCACGCCGTCATAGGCCAATTGCAGGCCGATGTCGTAGGCCTTCGACCCCGAGGCGATAAGCACGTGGCCGAGGGCGGAGGTGTCGGCCGGCCAGAGGTAGGACGGGTCGCGCACGTCGGAGCCGACGGCGACGAGGATCTGTTCGGTGTCGGGGTCCAGGCTGTCCACGTTGAGCTGCAGGCTGGCGGGGTTCTGCACCAGCACGAATTCCACAGTGGTGCCGCGCACCGATACGATCTCGCCGCGGCCGAACACCGGGGGGATGCTGGAAATCGCGGCGACCGCCACAGCGGCATCGAACCTGTCGAGCAGGGCCGACCGGGCGGCGGCAAGGGCCGTGAGCGCGTCCACCGCGTAGTGGGTGCCTCTGGCCGGCAACCGCAGCGTGTGCACCCGTCCGTCGACCAGCACCGTCGCGTCGAGTCCGGAGACCGCGGTCAGAACCATGCCGTCGGCGGCGTCAAGCCGGGTCGGTGCGGTGAGGGTATAGCCCAAACCCCGCGGGTTCGCCGCAAGCACCTCGTCGGCCACGCCGTAGCGGGCCACGGCGACGCCGGGGGCAATACCATCGCCCAGCCGGGACAGGTGGAGGTCGTCGGCGTTCAGCACGACGGAGCCGGTGGCCCGTGCGGCGATCTTGGCCAGCATCGCGGCGACCATGTCGGAGTCGTGGAAACGGTCGATCTGATCGACCATCACGTTGGTCAGCACGACGACGCGGGGGTTCAGGGAGCCCGAGATCAGGGCGCCGTGGCCCTCGTCCATTTCGAGGACCGCGATGTCGCCCTCAATGCGGCCGGTCAGGCTGACCCGTTCCAACAGTGCCGAGGTGAGACCCTGGCTGATGTTCGCCGTCGACTGGTTGGTGAAGACAGAGAGGCCGTGGGCGCGCAGCGCCGCAACAAGCATCTTGGTGGTCGTGGACTTGCCGGCCGAGCCCGTCACGATGACGAGCCCGCCCGGAAAACCGTTCAGGGTGCGCGGCAGGAACCCGGGCGCGATGGTGTTGACGACCAGGCCGGGGACGGCAGAGCCGCCACCGGGCTTGCGCCAGCGCGCGAGGGTGCGCGCGACTCTGCCGAGCAGGATCGCCGGCGCGTACCGTACAGCCAACTCTTTACTCGAGGTAGTCGCGCAGCGACTGCGACCGGGACGGGTGGCGCAGCTTGGCCATGGTCTTGGACTCGATCTGACGAATCCGCTCACGCGTGACGCCGAAGGTGTCGCCGATCTGGTCGAGGGTCTTCGGCATGCCGTCGCCCAGGCCGAAGCGCATCCGGATGACGCCGGCTTCGCGTTCGGAGAGGGAGTCGAGCAGGCTTTCCAGCTGCTTCTGCAGCATCGTGAAGCCCACGGCATCGGCGGGAACCACCGCTTCAGTGTCCTCGATCAGGTCGCCGAACTCGCTGTCGCCGTCCTCGCCGAGCGGGGTGTGCAGGGAGATCGGCTCGCGGCCGTACTTCTGCACCTCGACGACCTTTTCCGGGGTCATGTCGAGCTCGCGGCTCAGTTCCTCCGGCGTGGGTTCGCGACCGAGGTCCTGCAGCATCTGGCGCTGCACACGGGCGAGCTTGTTGATGACCTCGACCATGTGCACCGGGATACGGATGGTGCGGGCCTGGTCGGCCATGGCGCGCGTGATGGCCTGGCGGATCCACCAGGTCGCATAGGTGGAGAACTTGAAGCCCTTGGTGTAGTCGAACTTCTCGACCGCACGGATGAGGCCCAGGTTGCCCTCCTGGATCAGGTCCAGGAACTGCATTCCACGACCGGTGTACCGCTTGGCCAGGGAGACGACCAGACGCAGGTTGGCGCCGAGCAGGTGACTCTTCGCGCGGGCGCCGTCCTTGGCGACCCACTGCAATTCGCGTCCGAGCGCGCTCTTCTTCTCGGCGTCGGTCATCTGGGAAAGTTTGTCTTCGGCGAACAGGCCCGCCTCGATGCGCATGGCCAGTTCGACTTCTTCGGCGGCGTTGAGCAGCGCGACCTTGCCGATCTGCTTCAGGTAGTCCTTGACCGGGTCCGCCGTCGCGCCGGTGATGGCGCTCGAGTAGACCGGTACCTCATCCTCGTCGTCGACGAGGGACAGCACGAGCGCACCGCTGGGCAGCGGCTCGGCAGGGGCGACGCGCTTGGCAGCGCCGTCGGTGGTGTCGTCATCATCGGTGTCGTGCTCGTCACCGGGAGCGACGGCCTCGTCGTCGCCGGCTTCGGCATCGCCGGCCTTCTTCTTCCCCACTGGCGCCTTGGTCTTCGTGCTCGCGGCGCGCTTGCGTGGTGCGGCCTTCTCGGGGGCGTCGGCACCGGCCGCGGCGGCGGCGGCGGCCTTGGCGGCGGCCGTGGCTGCGCGCGTCGCAGCGGCCTTCTGTGCGGGCGTCTTGGCCGCGGTGACGGTTGCGTCGTCGGCCGGCTGGGTCTCGGTGGTCTTCAATTCGGGCTCTGTCTTCGTTGGGGTTGCCATTCGAACACCTCTCATGCCGTGATTCGTGCGCGTGCGGCGCGGCCTCGCTCGTTGCGGTACTCGGCGCGGGCCGGGTTCATCTGAGAGCGGGGTTATGGGCAGTACGTTTGTGGGCCGTACGTTTTTGGGCAGTACTAGGACCCATGTCAAGTCCCCGGGATTGCAGCCGACAACTGATCGGCGCGTCCAGGAACCAGAACGGGTCCTATTGACAATTATTGCACGGATTGTGTATAAACCGAGCCACGCGCTCTCACTCTCCGCGCCCGCGGCGTCTCATTCTTCTAGAGAGTTCAACCCAGAGCGGCGCCACTTCTATTCCCTCATCGCGGGACAGCAGTCGCCTGGTGCGTTTCCGGGTCCTCACGAGCATGACCACACCGATGCCGACGATCAGGAACTGCACGGTGAACGCGAAACGGAACGAGTCCAGCGAGTAGAGATCGCTGACGCCACCCTGGGCCTGACGCCACCCGTCCTGCAGGTCCAACAGCACCCCGATCAGGAACATCATCACGAAACTGGCCAGGAACCCGCCGACGTTGACGACCCCGTTGGCGGAGCCGAGGCTGCGTTGCGGATTGAACGTGCGCGCGAAGTCGAAGCCGATCAGCGAGCCGGGGCCGCCGCCGCCCAACACGATCAGCAGGAGGACGATGAGCCAGAACGGCGGCGCCACCGGCCACAGCAGGACGACCGCCCAGGTCGCTGCCATGACGGTCACGATGCCCAGCACTATATTGCTGCGACGCAGCGGATGCCGGGCCGTCAGCACGCCGAGAATCGGTCCGCAGATCATCCCGGCGGCGACCGGGATGGTGAGCATCGCGGCGGCCATGCTCGACTCGTAGCCGAGACCGTAGACCATGAACGGGAAGCCCCACAGGAGGGTGAAGACCGTCCCGGAGGACTGGGTGACGAAATGGGACCAGAAGCCGAGTTGGGTTCCCGGTCGGCCGAGACTGTGCCGCAATTGGGTCAGGGCGCTCCCCCAGCTCTGCGGTCGCGGTTGGTCCGGCGACCCGGCCGGCCGGTCGCGGACACCCACGACGACGACCACGAAGGCAACGAACGCGACCAGGGTGGCGCCCAGGAACGCCGGCGTCCAACCGAACTCGTGCAAGACCCAGGCCAGCGGCACTGCGGAGAGCACCTGGCCGAGCTGGCCGATGTTGCCGAACCATTGCGACAATTGGGGCACGATACGCCCGGAGAACCAGGAGGTGATCAGCCTGATCACCGAGATGAAGATTGCGGCGTCGCCGGCCCCCACCAGCATCCGCCCCGCCACCGCGAGAGTGATCGACGGGGCGAAAGCAAGCGTCAGCTGCCCCGCCACCATCAGGACGGTCCCGGCGAGCATAAGGACGCGGGGGCCGAACCTATCGATCAGCACGCCGACCGGGATCTGCGCGGCGGCGTAGACGATCAGCTGCACCACGGCGAGGCTGGACAGGACGGCGGCCGAGCCGCCGAATCGTTCGGTTGCCGACACTCCCGCGATGCCGAGCGAGGTGCGCTGCATGACGGCGGACAGGTAGACGAACGATCCGAAGGAAAAGATCAACCAGGATCGACGAGAGTTCACTCGCCTCAATCTAGCCGGGCGAGCCGGTCCTCCCGACCATCGCCGTCCACCGGGTGGGCATCGGGTCAGGGCTGCTGGCCGTCGTCCCGCCCACGCCGGGTCGCGAGGAATTTCTCCAGCTCCGCCGCGATTTCATCCGCGGACGGCAGCGCGCCGTCCTCGTCTGTCAACGGCGACCGCAGAGTGTTGCCCTCCATGTAGGCGTCGTAGCGCTCTTCGAGGGTGCCGACGAGCTTGGCGAGTTCGGGGTTCTCCCCCACCTGCTCGTCGATCCGGCCGATGAACTCGCGGTTCTTTTCCCGCAGCCGATCGGTGGGGAAGATCAGCCCGGTGGACGCGCTCGTGCTCTCCAGGGCAGAGAGGGCGGCGGACGGGTATTCGGTGTCGGCAAGGTAGTGCGGGATCAGCAGGACGTATCCGATGGTCCAGGCCCCGATTTCCTGCAATCTGAATTCCACCAGGTGCAGCGCGTTGGCCGGCACCTGGGTGTGCGGACGCCACACCGACATGCTCTCGATCAGGTCGGTGCGATTGCCGCTGACCGTCACACCGATGGGTCGAGTGTGCGGGACCGGCATCGGGATGGCGTGCACCCACGTGGTGGAGGACACCCTGAAGCGGCTCACGAGATCGAGCACCGCGGCCGTGAACTGCTCCCACCGAAAGTCAGGTTCGAAGCCGGCCAGGAGCAGGAACGGCTGGCCGATCTCATCCCGGGCCAGGTAGAGCCGGAGCCGGGGTGGTTGGTAGTCGGTCAGGTGATCCTGATCGAAGTAGATGATCGGTCGCCGCGCCCGGTAGTCGAGCAGCAGGTCCGCGTCGAACTCGGCGATGACCTCATGCTCGAGGGTCGCGAGCAGATATTCGGTGAACTGGGAGACCGCGCCGCCGGCGTCCGCGAATCCGGTCAGGCCCGCGACGAGATGCAACCCTTCTGGAACGCCTGCGGCGTCCGAAGTGAGCGTATAGATTTCATCAGGATCGCGCATCCATTAACTCTAAGCGGACGATTCGCCCACTGTCGGAGAATCGCTCCTCACACCGTGGTGCCCAGAGCGAACACTCCGCCCCGTAGCATCGAGGCATGACCGTTTCCCGCGTTTCCGTGTCCGCACAGCCCTCCATCGAATCCACAGCCGACGTGATCGTCATCGGTGCCGTGCAGGGAAAGGACGGGCCTACCCTGTTCGCCGACCCGGGCTTCGAGGAGATCGCCGCGCAATTCGCCGCTGTCGCCGTGTCCGGAACAAAGGATCAGTTGATTCGTCTCGCGCCAGTCGTCGGGGCCGCGAAGACCATCGCCGTGATCGGGCTCGGCTCCGTTGTCACACCGGAGTCGCTGCGTTACGCGGCCGGCTCGGCGGTGCGCCAGCTCACCGGCGCCGCCACGGTGGCGTTCGCCCTCCCGCTGGCCGACGCTGACCAGGCCGCAGCCGTTCTGGAGGGTGCAGCGCTCGGCGGTTACTCCTTCACGACCTATCGCAAGGCGTCTTTGGCCGCCACCAAGCTTCCGGCCACCGACATCACCGTGCACACGGATCAGGCCGATGAGGACGCATCCGACCGTGCCGGAATCGTGGCCGATGCCGTGAGCCTGGTGAAGGACCTCGTGAACATGCCGCCGCTCGACCTCTATCCCGAATCGCTCGCAGACCTCGCCGCTGCGGCCGCTGAGGGCCTTCCCGTGACGTTGACGGTGTGGGACGAAGACCAGCTCGTCGCCGACGGCTTCGGCGGTATCGCCGGAGTGGGCCAGGGGTCGACCCGGCCTCCGCGACTGGTCAAGGTCAGTTACGACCCGATCGAGGCGACCCAGCACCTCGCGCTGGTGGGTAAGGGGATCACCTTCGACACCGGCGGACTGTCCTTGAAGCCGCCGGCATCCATGGTGGGCATGAAGTACGACATGACCGGCGCCGCCACCGTGCTGGCCGTGACGCTGGCCGCGGCCCGCCTGCGCTTGCCCGTGCGACTCACGGCGTGGCTGTGTATCGCCGAGAACATGCCGTCCGGGTCCGCGATCCGCCCCAACGACGTGCTGACCATGCGCGGCGGCCGCACCGTCGAAGTGCTCAACACCGACGCTGAAGGCCGGCTGGTCCTCGCGGACGGACTCGTCGCTGCGGGTGAAGAGCGCCCCGACGCGATCATCGACGTCGCAACCCTGACCGGCGCCGCCATCGTGGCCCTCGGCACCCGCTACTCCGCGGTGCTGGGCAACGACGACCTCGTGGCCCAGGTTCTCGCCGCGAGCAAGGCCGAGGGTGAACTCGCCTGGCCGATGCCGATGCCCGAAGAACTGCGCGCCCTGCTCAACTCCGACGTCGCAGACATCGCGAACGCCAAGATCGGCAACACCGGCGGCGGGATGCTCCTGGCCGCGGTTTTCCTGAACGAGTTCATCGGCAGCACAGGCGAGGGCGCCGAGACCACCACCATTCCGTGGGCGCACCTGGACATCGCCGGCAGCGCCCAGCTTGTCGGCGGCGGGCTCGGCTTCACCGCCCCCGGTCCGACCGGTGTGACGGTGCGGACCCTGTTGCGACTGGCCGAGGAGTTTTCGCGCAAGTAGTAAGGTCTTATAGGCAGGAAAATCCTTGCCGTTCAACGCCTACCCACGCACAACACGTGCGTCGGGCGGGCCGTGAAAGTGTATGTGATGCACGAGGGAGTATCTGGGTGTCTGAACAGAATTTTGACCTTGTAGTTCTCGGTGGCGGCAGCGGCGGCTACGCGGCCGCCTTGCGTGCCGTTCAGCTGGGCCTGACCGTCGGCCTGATTGAGAAGGACAAGCTCGGTGGCACCTGCCTGCACGTCGGTTGTATCCCGACCAAGGCACTGCTGCACTCGGCCGAGGTTGCCGACGTGAGCCGCGAGTCGGCCAAGTACGGGGTGAACACCTCCTTCGAGGGCATCGACATCGACGCCGTGACCAAGTTCCGCGAGGGCATCGTCGCCAGCAAGTTCCGTGGTCTGCAGGGACTGATCAAGGCCCGCGGCATCACCGTCATCGCCGGCGAGGGCAAGCTCATCTCCCCCACGACCGTTCAGGTCGGCGAAGACACCATCGTCGGCAAGAACGTTGTGCTGGCCACCGGCTCGTACTCCCGGTCGCTGCCCGGCCTGGCCATCGAAGGTCGCGTCATCACCAGCGAGCAGGCCCTCGAGCTCAACTACGTTCCCAAGAAGGTCGCCGTGCTCGGCGGCGGCGTGATCGGCGTCGAGTTCGCCAGCGTCTGGAAGTCCTTCGGCGCCGACGTCACGATCATCGAGGCCCTTCCGCACCTCGCTCCCAACGAAGAGGAGTCGGTGTCGAAGCAGCTCGAGCGGGCGTTCCGCAAGCGCGGCATCGAATTCTCCCTCGGCGTGCGTTTCCAGTCGGTCACGCAGGATGACTCCGGCGTCGTCGTCACGCTGGAGAACGGCACCACGATCGAGGCCGAGCTGCTGCTCGTCGCCGTCGGTCGCGGCCCGTCGACCGCTGGTCTCGGATTCGAAGAGGCCGGCATCACCATGGACCGCGGCTTCGTCATCACCGACGAACGCCTCGCCACCAACATCCCCGGCGTCTACGCGGTCGGCGACATCGTCCCCGGCCTGCAGCTCGCGCACCGCGGTTTCCAGCAGGGCATCTTCGTCGCCGAAGAGATCGCGGGCCTGTCCCCGATCGTCGTCGACGACCTGAACATCCCCAAGGTCACCTACTGCGACCCCGAGATCGCATCGGTCGGTTACACCGAGGCCAAGGCCGTCGCCAAGTTCGGCGCCGACAAGGTCACCAGCTACGAGTACAGCCTCGGCGGCAACGGCAAGAGCTCGATCCTGGGCACCACCGGGTCGATCAAGGTCGTCCGTGAGGCTGATGGCCCCATCATCGGCATCCACATGATCGGCGCCCGCGTGGGCGAGCTGATCGGCGAAGGTCAGCTCATCGTCAACTGGGAGGCCTACCCTGAGGACCTCGCGCCGCTGCTGCACGCGCACCCCACCCAGAACGAAGCACTCGGCGAGGCCTTCCTGGCCCTGGCCGGCAAGCCTTTGCACGCGATGTAGCCCGTTTCGGCACACAGATTCTCACTAACATTGGTCAGACATTAATGGTTTCAAAGGAGACAAACGCATGAGCGAATCCGTCAACCTCCCGGCACTCGGTGAGAGTGTCACAGAGGGTACGGTCACCCGCTGGCTCAAGAACGTGGGAGACCGCGTCGAAGTCGACGAACCGCTGCTCGAAGTATCGACCGACAAGGTCGACACGGAGATCCCATCCCCCGTTGCCGGCATCATCGAAGCCATCCTTGTCCAGGAGGACGAGACCGTCGAGGTCGGCACCCCGCTGGTGACCATCGGCGACGGCTCTGCTGCGGCCGAAGCACCGGTCGCAGAGACGCCCGCCGCAGAGGCGCCCGCCGCTGAGGCGCCCGTCGCCGAGGTTCCCTCGACCGAGGCACCGGCGCCCGCCGAGGCGCCTGCCGCCGTTGCACCGCCGGCCCCGGCCGCCGTGGAGCCGCC
>NZ_SOGI01000037.1:0-52789 GCF_004403385.1 Cryobacterium sp. TMT4-31 | reverse complement strand
CGCCCGGCCGGCCCGGCCCGGCCTGCGCAGCCACGCGCGTGCTCGCGCCGGCGCTCATCGCGTCTCGACCCCGCGCGGCCCGGTGGGGGCGCTGCCGTGCAGCAGCTCGCGCACCTGGCTGACCGAGTGGAAGAAGTCCGCGTCTTCGCGCAGATTCTCGCCGCGGTCGCTCATGCGGCCGAGGTTCACGCCGAGCACGTCGCGGATGCGGCCGGGCCGCGGCGACATCACCACCACCCGGTTGGAGAGGAACACCGCCTCGGGGATGGAGTGGGTGACGAAGACGACGGCGGCGCTGGTCTCGGCGCAGATGCGCACGAGCTCGTTCTGCATGCGCTCCCGGGTCATCTCGTCGAGCGCGCCGAACGGTTCGTCCATCAACAGCAGGCTCGGGCTTTCGGCCAGCGAGCGAGCGATGGCCACCCGCTGCTGCATGCCGCCGGAGAGCTGGTCGGGGTAGTGCCCGGCGAAGTCGCTCAGGCCGACAAGTTCGATCAGCTCCGCGGCGCGCTCGCGGCGGGCGGCCTTGCCGGCGCCGTGCAGCTCCAGCGGCAGTTCGATGTTGCCGGTCACCGTGCGCCAGGGCAGCAGGCCGGCCTGTTGGAAGGCGATGCCGTAGTCCTGATCGATGCGCGCCTGACTGGCGGTCTTGCCGAACACCTTGATCGACCCGCTGGTGGGGGTGTCGAGGTCGGCGATCAGCCGAAGCAGGGTGCTCTTGCCGCAGCCGCTGGGCCCGATCAGCGAAACGAATTCGCCGGGGGCGACGGTGAGGCTCACCGCATCCAGGGCCGTGACGGATGCGCCCTTGCGGCCGGCGAAGACCCGGCTGACGTCGGTCACCTCCACGGCGTGCTGTACCGGTGCTGCTGCCGTGGTCATGCGGCCACCTCTCCCCTGCGGAATCGACGTAGGAACAGTGAGATCAGGCCGACAAAACCGGCGGCGACGAGGCCGACCAGGATCGACCCGAAGATGGGGGCCCAGGGCTTGCCAGGGTCGCTGCCGGCGGCGCCGGCGTATTCGACGATGAGCCGGCCGATGCCGCCGCGCAGACCGATCGACACCTCGGCGACGACGCTGCCGATCACGGCGCTGGCCGCCGCGAGGCGGAGGGCAGGCAGCAGGTAGCCCACGCTGGCCGGCAACCGCAGCCGCCAGAGCGTCTTCCACCAGCCCACCGCGTAGCAGTGCATCAGGTCAACGTGGTTGGTGTCCGGGGAGCCGAGGCCCTTGAGCGCGCCGATCGAGACCGGGAAGAAGGCGAGGTAGGACGCGATCAGCGCCACCGACATCCAGTTCTCCCAGGTGAAGGCGCCGAACTCAAGCTGCGCGCCCCACCGCCGCACCAGCGGGGCCAGCGCGATCAGCGGCACGGTCTGGCTGAGGATGACCCAGGGCAGGATGGCCGATTCGGCGAGCGTGAAGCGCTGCATCAGCAGTGCCAGGGCCAGGCCCACCGTGACGCCGACGATCCAGCCGACGGCCGAGATGCCCAGGGTGAACAGGGACGCTTCGAAAACGGCCTGCCACATCGGCACCGCGCTGGCGCTGCCGGTGACGGGCTCCAGGATGCGCTCGAGCATCACCCACAGGTGCGGCATCGCCATCTCGCTGGCCCGCGGCAGCACGGTGAGACCGCCGATGACCACGCCGTCTTCGGGGCCGAAGAAGATGTAGAGCTCCCAGAGCACGGCGAGCACAAGCAGGCCGAGGGCGCCCACCAGGATGCGCCGCGGCATCCCCTGCCCCAGCCAGGCCCGGCCCCGCGCCGCCGCGCTGGACCTTGCGGGTCCGGTGCGCACGGAGCCGGCCGGGGTCATGCCTTGGCCGTGATGTGGTTGGCGAGGGCGGGGATCACGGTTTCGCCGTAGACCCGCAACGTGTCTTCTTTATTGTCGTGCTGCAGGTAGCCGGCGAACTGGTCGACGCCGAGTTCCTTGAGCGCCTTCAACTTCTCGATGTGAGCCTCGGCGGGCCCGAGCAGGCAGAACCTGTCGACGATCTCGTCGGGCACGAAGTCGGCGTGGGTGTTGCCGGCGCGACCGTGCTCGTTGTAGTCGTAGCCCTCGCGGCCCTTGATGTAGTCGGTCAGGGCCTGCGGCACCGCCCCGGACTGGCCGTACTTCTCCACGATGTCGGCCACGTGGTTGCCGACCATGCCGCCGAACCAGCGGTTCTGGTCGCGCATGTGCTGGATGTCGTCACCGATGTACATCGGCGCGGCCACGCAGAACTTGATGGCGTCAGGGTCGCGACCCACGTTCTCGGCGGCGGTGCGCACGGTCTTGATCATCCATTCGGCCACGTCGAGGTCGGCCATCTGCAGGATGAACCCGTCGCCGACCTCGCCGGTGAGCTTGAGCGCCAGCGGGCCGTAGGCGGCCACCCACACGTCGAGGGTGGAGCCCCTGCTCCAGGGGAACTGGAGGGTGGCACCGTTGTACTCGACCGCCCGGGAGTTGGCGAGTTCACGGATGACGTGAATCGATTCGCGCAGCGTCTTCAGGGTGCTGGGCCGGCCGTTGGTGACCCGCACCGCGGAGTCGCCACGCCCGATCCCGCAGATGGTGCGGTTGCCGTACATCTCGTTGAGGGTGGCGTAGGTGGACGCCGTGACGGTCCAGTCCCTGGTGGCCGGGTTGGTGACCATCGGGCCCACGATCACCTTGCGGGTCTCGCTCAAGATCTTGCTGTAGATCACATAGGGTTCCTGCCAGAGCAGGTGCGAGTCGAAGGTCCACACGTGGCTGAAGCCGTGGTTCTCGGCCAACTGGGCCAGCTGCACGGTGCGCGCCGAGGGCGGGTTGGTCTGGAGTACTGCGCCGAAGTCCATGGGGTTCCCGCCTAGATCAGGTACTGGCTGAGGCCGCGCTTGATGTACTTGCCATCACCCTTGGCGCCGAGGTACGCGTTGTCGTCGATGACGACCTTGCCGCGGGAGAGCACGGTGTCGACGTGGCCGTCGATCTCGAAGCCCTCGTAGGCGGAGTAGTCCATGTTCATGTGGTGGGTCTTGTCCAGGCCGGCTTCGGGCATCCCGATGGAGGTGTGGCCATTGGGGTCGTAGACCACCACGTCGCCGTCGGCACCGGGCTGGATGACACCCTTGGTGCCGTACATACCGAACATCCGCGCCGGGGTGGTGGAGGTGACCTCCACCCAGCGTTCGAGGGAGATCTGCTTGTCGACGACGCCCTGGTAGAGCAGGTCCATCCGGTGTTCGACCGACCCGATGCCGTTGGGGATCTTGGAGAAGTCGGTGAGCCCCATGTCTTTCTGTCCCTTCATGCAGAACGGGCAGTGGTCGGTGGAGACCATCTGGATGTCGTTGGTGCGCAGGCTCTGCCACATGTGGTGCTGGTGGCCCTCTGCCTTGGAGCGAAGCGGTGTCGAACAGACCCATTTGGCGCCCTCGAAGTCGCCCCACTCCTCGCTGTGGGCACCGAGCTGGTCCTCGAGTGAGAGATAGAGGTACTGCGGGCAGGTCTCGCCGAACACGTTCTGGCCGCGGTCCCGGGCGACGGCGATCTGCTCCACGGCCTGCTTGGCGCTCACGTGCACCACGTAGAGCGGCGCCCCGGTGAGGTTGGCGAGCATGATCGCCCGGTGGGTGGCCTCCTCCTCGGCCTGCCAGGGCCGGGTGAGGCCGTGATAGTAGGGCGTGGTGTTGCCGGCGGCGACGGCCTGCTGCACGAGCAGGTCGATGACGCTGCCGTTCTCGGCGTGCATCATGATCATGCTGCCGTTGCTCGCTGCCTTCTGCATGGCCTTGACGATCTGGCCGTCGTCGGAGAGGAACACTCCCTTGTAGGCCATGAACAGCTTGAAGCTGGAGACGCCCTCGTTGACGAGTTCGTCCATCGCGACGAGGGAGGAGTCCTGTACGTCGGAGAGGATCTGGTGGAAGCCGTAGTCGATGGCGCACTCGCCCCGGGCCTTTTCCTGCCAGAGGTGGTACTGGTCAAGCACGTTTTCGCCGGCGTACTGCACCACGAAGTCGACGATGCTCGTGGTGCCACCCCACGCCGCGGCGCGGGTGCCGGTCTCGAAGGTGTCGCTGGCCTCGGTGCCGCCGAACGGCATCTGCATGTGGGTGTGCGCGTCGATGCCGCCGGGGATGACGTACTTGCCGGCCGCGTCGATGACGGTGTCGACGTTCCGCTCGATGTCGAAGCCGAGCAGGGTGGAGCCCGGTGCGAGCACCGCGGCGATTCTCTCGCCGTCGATCAGCACATCCGCTGTGGCCGTTCCCGTGGAATTGACCACGGTGCCGTTCTTGATCAGGGTCTTCACGATGTTCTCCTGTTCGCTGCTTCGTCTGCGGGTCGCGCCCGTCTCGTTGGTTGAGCTTGTCGAAACCCCGTGAGCTGTTCTCTGAACGTAGGCTCGGTCGCGGGGTCTCGACAGGCTCGACCGACGGATGGCCGGGTTTCGAGGTCGGGTGACGGGTGCTGCCCTTACGGCTTGGGGATCGAGGTGTACGAGTCCGGGCGGCGGTCCCGGTAGAACTGCCAGTTGTTGCGCACCTGGCGGATCATGCCCAGGTCCAGGTCACGAATCACGACCTCCTCGTCGACGCCGCTGCCCAGCTCGCCCACGTAGTTGCCCTGCGGGTCGACGAACTGGCTGGTGCCGTAGAACGTCACGGCGTCCTCGCCGTACTCGTTGTCCTCCCGGCCCACCCGGTTGGGCGCGGCCACGAAGTATCCGTTCGCGGCGGCCGCGGCCGGCTGTTCGATTTCCCAGAGCCGGTTCGACAGACCGGGCTTGGTGGCGTTGGGGTTGAAGACGATCTGCGCGCCGTTCAGGCCCAGCTCCCGCCAGCCCTCTGGGAAGTGCCGGTCGTAACAGATGTACACGCCGATCGGTCCGACGGCGGTGTGGAAGACCGGGTAGCCGAGGTTGCCGGGGCGGAAGTAGAACTTCTCCCAGAACTTGTCGAGGTGGGGAATGTGGTGCTTGCGGTATTTGCCGAGAATGGTGCCATCGGCATCCACCACCACAGCGGTGTTGTAGTACACGCCGGGCTGCTCTTCTTCGTAGATGGGCAGCACCATCACCAGGTTGAGCTCCTTGGCCAGGGCCGCGAAGCGTTGCACGATGGGGCCGTCGGCCGCCTCGGCATAGTCGTAGTACTTGGCGTCTTCGGTAATGCCGAAGTACGGGCCGTAGAACAGCTCCTGGAAGCAGATCACCTGCGCGCCGTCTGCGGCCGCATCGCGGGCGAACTTCTCGTGCTTGTCGAGCATCGAGTCGATGTCCCCCGTCCACGTGGTCTGGGTGATCGCCGCTCGCACGATGTTTGCTGTGCCACGGCTGGGTGTGTCAACGCTCATACTGTCTGCCTCCACTGGGTCTCACACTGTGGAACCTCGTCAGCGGGGGTCGGACGGCAACGCGATGTTCTGCGAGCTGAACGGTGAGAGAGCCTGTCGAGATCGAGCCACGTTACGGTGTCCGGTTTTGTTATTATTCGACGTAAACATTTCTGTTCTGTTTCTTCACATGACGCATGCGTAAATCATCATCCTGTCGTCAGAGGATGCTGCTGGCAAGCATTTGCCCCGGAAGGACCCCGTGCAGCTATACCTGGACGAGATCGAACAGGCCACGCCGGCCGGAATCGCCGCCGCCCTCGGCCGGCTGATCAGCACCGGCCGGATCGCCCCCGGCGAGCGCCTGCCCACGGTGCGGGACCTCGCCGGCGGACTCGGGGTGAGCCCCGCGACGGTCAGCCACGCCTGGCAGGCGCTCTCCGCAGCGGGGTTGATCGTCTCCCGCGGCCGCAGCGGCACCTTCGTGCGGGAACAGTCCCCACACTGGCTGCCGGCCCGCACCCAGTCGCTGGCCGGGCATCTGAGCGACACCCGCATCGACCTGTCCCGGGGCATGCCGGACCCGCTTCTGCTGCCCGCGCTCGGCCCCGCGCTCTCCAGGGTGTCCCAGCGGGCGATGACGCCCAGCTACCAGGCGTCACCGGTGATCCCGGAACTGCTCACCGTGCTGACCGGGTCCTGGCCGTACCGGTGCGAGTCGATCACGGTGGTCGACGGGGCCCTCGACGCGATCTCCCGCAGCCTCGAGCAGGTGGCCAGGTTCGGCGACAGGGTCATCGTCGAAGACCCGGGCTTCCCACCGTTCTTCGACCTGCTCGAGCAGATGGGCATCGAACGTCTGCCCGTGGCGGTGGATGCGGAGGGCATCGACCCGGCCGCCTTCCAGGCGGCGCTGGCGCAGTCGCCGGCCGCGGTCATCCTGCAGCCGCGCGCGCACAACCCCACCGGCGCGTCGATGTCGCCGGACCGGGCCGAGGAGCTGGCCCGACTGCTGGCCGCCAGTAAACGCGCCGCGCATACCGTGGTGATCGAGGACGACCACTCCGGCGCGATCAGCACCTCCCCGGACGTGTCGCTCGGCCGCTGGCTGCCCGAGCGCGTGCTGCACGTGCGCAGCTACTCCAAGTCGCACGGGCCGGACCTGCGTATCGCCGCCCTCGGCGGGCCGACCGCCCTGGTCGACCGGATCGTGTCCCGGCGGATGCTCGGCCCGGGCTGGACCAGCCGGATGCTGCAGACCATCCTGCACGAGCTGCTCACCGACAGTGCCAGCATGGCGCTGGTGTTCGAGGCCCGGCACGTGTACTTCGCAAGGCAGAAGGCGCTGGCGGATACCCTCACCGGGTTCGGCCTGCCCCTCGCCCGCGCCGACGGCATCAACGCCTGGGTGCCGGTTGCCGACGAGCGCGACGCCATCGTGAGGCTGGCGGCGTCCGGCATCCGGGTGGCCGGCGGCAGCCCGTTTCTCGCGGTGGACCGGTCCGAGGCGTTCATTCGGGTGACGGCAGGGGTGCTGGTGGACGACATGGTGCCGGTGGCGCGGGCGATCGTGGCTGCGGCCGGGCGCTGACGCATCCGCGCTCATCTGGCGCAATCGCGGCCGGGGTCGCGGGCGCCGGGACCGGGGGGGGCATGCTAGGCGCAACCGGAGACTCACCGGTGCGGTCCGGCGGATCCGACTCGGGCATGATCGACGCCGCGCTCGACAGGTGTGGAGGAATGATGATCGACGGCTTCGCGGGCACTGTTCTCCTGCCCGATTCGGACGAATTCCTGATGGCGGCCACGGCCTACGGGAAGGTCGGCAGTCCCGCGCTGGCTGTTCGACCGACCACTGCGGCAGATGTCGCGGCGGCGATCGCCTATGCCAGGGCCCAGGGCCTTGTGCTGTCGGTACGGAGCGGCGGGCACAGCCCGTTGAACACCAACGATGGCGGAATGGTGCTGGACCTCTCCCGCATCCGTGACGTTGAGGTTCTCGAAGGAAACCGGGTACGGCTGGGCAGCGGCGCGACCTGGGGCGGTGTGGCCCAGGAACTGATCGAGTACGATCTGGCGGTCTCCAGCGGTGACACCTACACGGTGGGCGTTGGCGGTCTCACCCTGGGCGGCGGCATCGGGTGGTTGGTGCGACAACATGGCCTGGCGATCGACAGCCTGTGTGAGGTCGAGGTGGTGCTACCCAGTGGCGCCGTCGTGACGGCCAGCGAATCCAGTGAGCCGGAGCTGTTCTGGGCACTGCGCGGGGGCGGCGGCAACTTCGGCGTCGTCACGAGGTTCACCTTCCAGGCGCACCCGCTGCGGGGTGTGGTCTTCGGCACCATCCACGTGCGGCCGACGCATCTCGCCGACACTCTGCGCGGCTGGCGGGACGTCATGCGCGCGTCTCCGGAAGAACTCAATTCGACGGTGTATGCGACGCCCGAGTTCGGACCGGAGATGCCCGCGGAGACAAAAATTCTGGTCTGCTACGGCGGTGCCGACCAGGGCGAGGCCATGTCGGCCATCCGGCCCCTGCTCGCTCTGCCGGGGGTGACCGGCAACGACGTGGAACTCACGCTCTTCGTGGAGGTCTTCGACGAACCATCGGCCCCGCCGGGGTCGATCCGGATTGTCGACCGCAACGGCTTCGCCAGGGACTTCGACGACGAGCTCATCGAGCGGCTCACCATCGCGAACGCCGCGCCCGATTCGGCGGTGCTGATGGTGCGCTACCTGCGCGGGGCGATGAACCGGGTGCCCGCAGCTGCCACGGCATTCGCGCACCGTGATGTGGAGGTGCTGGTGATGTCGGCGGCGTTCCTGCCGCTGGATGCCCCCGACGAGGCCGAGCGGCGCATCCTGGACGGCTGGTGCGTCGTGGCCGCGAGATTGACGGGCACCTACGGCAGCTTCAATCTGCGCGCGTATCCCGACGTGCTCGGCCTGGCGTACCCGCCGGCCACCCTGGACCGGCTGCGGGCGGCGAAACGTCGCTATGACCCCGAGAACGTGCTGGCCCACAACCTCAACATCGTGCCCTGAGCCCGGTCCGCGGGGCGGGCGCCGAACAACTGTTGCCGATCCGGACAAGTGTTGCCGGCACACCGGGCGCAGATGTCCGCACGGGCAACAGTCGGCCGCCCGGCCCATTCGCGCTCCGACCACGGCATCCGCCCCGAACAGCAGGGGTTTAGGCTGATGGTGACCCCCGGTTCGATCTGACCGGTTGCGCCGGCCCGGATTTGGGCGGCAGGTCGGGGCTTTGCCTTCAGTTTCACCCCCACCTCGTTCGAGCCTGCTCCGACGCGTTCCGCGGCGCCGGCCGGTGCCTGTGTCGCCCGCGACACCGTGTTCGGTCCGTTACGTCGCGACCTTGTCGACGGATGCCCGGCTCCCGCCGCTCAGATTGGTCCCATGAAGACTCGCTACCCCGCCATCGCCACCACCGCGGCCGTGCTGCTGCTCGCCGGCTGCGCCTCCGGATCGACGGCCGCCGCGCCGGCTCCCAGCGCCTCGGCCGGCGACGCCGGTGCCTTCCCGGTGTCGGTTGAGAATTGCGGCACCACGCTCACCCTCGAGGCCGCGCCGGAGCGCATCGTCACGATCAAGTCGAACACCACCGAGCTGCTGCTCGCCCTGGGACTCGGCGAGCGCATCGTGGGCTCGGCGTTCCTCGACGGCCCGCTGCCGGCATCCCTCGCCGACGCCGGCGCCGATCTCAACGTGATCAGCGATTTCGTGCCCGGCCAGGAGGCCGTTCTGGCGCTCACCCCCGACTTCATCTACGGCGGTTGGGAGTCGAACTTCTCCGCCGAGGGCGTCGGCGAGCGTGCCGCGCTGACCGACCTGGGCATCGGCAGCTATGTTTCGCCGGCCGCGTGCAAGGGCGACGCCATGCCGGACCCGCTGACCTTCGAGACCGTGTTCGCCGAGATCGACGAGGCCGGGGCCCTGTTCGGCGTGCCGGATGCCGCCGCCGAACTGGTTGCCGAGCAGGAGGCCGAACTGGCCGCGCTTGAGCCCGCCACCGGTGACACCACCGCACTCTGGTACTCCAGCGGCACCGACACCCCGTACGTGGGCGCCGGCATCGGTTCGCCGCAGCTGATCATGGATGCGGCGGGGCTGACCAACATCTTCGCCGACGTGCAGGACACCTGGACCTCGGCCGGCTGGGAGTCCGTCGTGGCGGCGAACCCGAGCGTGATCGTGCTCGTGGATGCCACCTGGAACACCGCGGACTCGAAGATCGCCAACCTCAAGGCCAACGCGGCGACTGCCGGGCTCGACGCCGTGGTGAACGACCGCTACATCGTGGTGCCGTTCGCGGCGACCGAGGCGGGCATCCGCAACGTGGAGGCCGCCGGGTCTATCATCGACCAGCTCGCCGCGCTCGAGGCCAAGTAGGCCGACGGCAGGCAGCCAGACCGCACACCAACCCGATTCGAAGGACCGCGGATGACCGTCACCCCGAGCAGGCAGGGCCTCGGCACCGACTTGCCCAGCGGGTCGGCCGCGCCCGGGGGGTCCGGCTCGCCCGGCGCATCCGGCGCATCCGCGGCATCAGCTCGCGCCCGGCGCAGCGGCACGGCCCGGTACCTGGTCTGGCTGGTCGCAGCGCTGGTGGCGCTCGTGCTCGGCAGCGCGGTGGCCGTGACGATCGGCCCGGCCGACGTGAGCCTGGCGCAGGTCTGGGGCAGTGTGGCCGGCCACCTCGGCCTGCCCGGGCTCGCCGGCGACACCCCGGTGCCACCGCTGACCGACGCCATCGTCTGGCAGCTGCGGATGCCGCGGGTGCTCACCGCGGCCATGGTGGGCGCGGGCCTGGCGCTCAGCGGAGCGGTGATGCAGAGCGTCACCCGCAACCCGCTGGCCGATCCCTACCTGCTCGGCCTGTCCTCCGGGGCGTCGCTCGGCGCGGTCTGCGTGGTCATCCTCGGCATCGGTTTCGCGCTGCCGGCGGCCGCGTTCGCCGGGGCCCTGATCGCCCTGTTCGCCACCCTCAATATCGCCCGCGTCGGCGGCAGCATCACGCCCGGCCGGGCCGTGCTGGCCGGGCTGGCGATCGCCCAGCTGGGCTCGGCAGGCACCTCGTTCATCATCTTCTGGGCGGCCAAGGGCGACTCCTACCGGGAGATCCTCAACTGGCTGCTCGGCTCCCTGGCCGGCAGCTCGTGGAGCAGCGTACTGATCTCCGCGGTCGCGCTGGCCGTGGTGGGCACCGGCATCCTGCTCGCCGCCAGCCGGCTGGATGCGTTCACCTTCGGTGACACCAACGCCGCGTCACTGGGCATCAACGTGAACGCCACCCGCTGGGGATTCCTCGTGGCGGTGGCCCTGCTCACCGGAGCGATGGTGGCCGTCAGCGGGGCGATCGGCTTCGTGGGGCTGATCCTGCCGCACCTGGTGCGCGGGCTCAGCGGGCCGGGCCACCGGCGCCTGCTGCCGCTCGTCGCGGTGGTGGGGGCACTGTTCCTGGTGCTCGCCGACACCCTCGCCCGCACGGTCTTCGACCCACGCGAGCTGCCGGTGGGCATCATCACCGCGTTCATCGGCGTGCCCGTGTTCATCCTGCTGATCAAGCGCAAACGAAGCGCGGCCTGGGCATGAGTCGCGAGCACGCGGCCGCCGCGGCCGCACCGCGAGTTGCCGCAGATACCCCCTTCGAGGGCTCTGAAGGGGCACTTTCCCGCAATTCGGGAGAGTCCGGCTCGCGAGTTGCCGCAAACTCCCTCATGAGCAGCTCTGAAGCGGCACTTTCGAGCAACTCGCGCACGCCGGGCGACGCCGGGGTCGTGCTCGACGGGGTGTCTCTGAGCATCGAGGGCACGCGCATCCTGCAGGGTGTCTCGGCGACCCTGCCGCCCGGCACCGTCACGGGGCTTCTCGGACCGAACGGGGCGGGCAAGTCCAGCCTGTTGCGCATCATCGCGGGCATCGACCGGGCGGATGCCGGCACCGTCACCCTCGACGGCGCCGTCGTGGGGCAGCTGCGGCGGCGGGAGGCCGCCCGGCGCATCGCCCTGCTCGAGCAAAACGTGGCGCCCAGCGTGGACCTGTCCGTGCGGGAGGTGGTGCTGCTCGGCCGCATCCCGCACCGCAGCCGGCTGCTGGGCAGCTTCGGCGGCGAGGACGACCTCGCCGTGGCCACGGACGCGCTGACGATGGTGGGCGCCACCGACCTGGTGGACCGGCGCTGGCACACCCTCAGCGGTGGCCAGCAGCAACGGGTGCAGATCGCCCGCGCCCTGGCCCAGCGGCCGAGCCTGCTGCTGCTCGACGAACCCACCAACCACCTCGATGTGAGCGCCCAGCTGTCGCTGCTGCACCAGGTGCGCGGGCTGGGCCTCACCTCGGTGCTCGCCCTGCACGACCTCAACCTCGCCGCCGCCTATTGCGACCACATCGTGCTGCTGCAGGGCGGCCGACTCGCGGCGTTCGGCACCCCCGCCGAGGTACTGCGACCCGACACCATCCGGGCGGTCTACGGCGTCGACTGCGACATCGTGCCGCACCCCCGCACGGGACGGCCGGTGATCGTGTTCTCCGGGCCCGACGAGCAGCCGCCGCCATCCGCCCCGCCCGCGGCGCGAGATGCCACTTCAGGCCCCCTCAGCGCCCCGCAACCGGCCGCAACTGGCAACTCGCGCCCCACTCCCCCACGAAATGCCACATCGCGCCCCCTCAGCGCCGGTCAACCAGCCGCAACTGGCAACTCGCACCAGCACCCCTAGGCCTGCAGAAGGAACCCCATGACCCGAGTCACAGTCCTCGCCGGCGGTGTCGGCGGCGCCCGCTTCACCCGCGGGTTGCTGCAACAGCTGGCACCAGGCGACGAGCGAATTGCCGCAAATGCCCCCTTCGGCGGCCCGGAAAGTGCACATTCCGGCACGTCGGCGCAGGACGGCACCGCCGGCGAGGTCACTGTGATCGTCAACACCGGCGATGACATGTGGCTGGACGGGCTGCGTATCTGCCCCGACCTCGACACCGTGATGTACACCCTCGGCGGCGGCATCAGCGAGGAGCAGGGCTGGGGCCGGCCCGACGAGTCCCGGCGCACTTCCGCCGAGATCGCCGCCTACGGGCGCGGCTGGTCCTGGTTCACCCTCGGCGACCTCGACCTGGCCACCCACATCGTGCGCACCGACCTGCTCCGGGGCGGCGCCACCCTCAGCGCCGCCACCGAGTTCCTCTGCCGCCGCTGGAAGCCCGGCGCGCGCCTGCTCCCGATGAGCGACCAGTTCGTGGAGACCCACGTGCGCCTGGCCGCCGACGCCGACGAGCACCGCGCGGGCGACCTTATTCACTTCGAGGAATGGTGGGTGCGCTACCGCGCCGGCCAACCCGTCACCGAGTTCGTGCAGGTGGGCCTGGCCGACGCCGTCGCGGCGCCCGGCGTGATCGACGCCATCCTCAGCGCCGACCTGGTGATCCTGCCGCCGTCGAACCCCGTCGTCTCGGTCGGCACGATCCTGAGCATCCCTGGCATCCGCGAAGCCCTGCGCGCCACCACCGCCCGGGTCGTGGGCATCTCACCGATCATCTCCGGCGCCGCTGTGCGCGGCATGGCCGACACCTGCCTGACCACCATCGGCGTGGAGACCTCCGCCCTCGCGGTGGGCCTGCACTACGGCTCCCGCCAACGCGACGGCGTGCTCGACGCCTGGCTCGTCGACGAGACGGATGCCGACGCCGTGCCCGCGCTCGAGGCCGCCGGCATCCGTTCGACCGCCGTGCCGCTCTGGATGAGCGATGTGGCCGCCACGGCGCAGATCGCCGCCGAGGCCCTGCGGATCGCCGCCGACCTGACGGCCGCCGCTCACCCGGCGACCCACGACCTGCCGATCGCGGAGTTCGCCTTTCCCGGCCCGCTACGCGACCAGCTTGTCGCCGCGATCCTGGACGGCTCGAAAACGTCGACGACGTCCACACTCATCGAATACGGCATCGAGGACGAGCCGCTGCCCGTGATCGGCAGCCGGCAGGTCGTGATCGACTCGGCCGGCCGCCCGGCGGCGATCATCGAGACCACGGGGATGCGCGTGGTGCGTCTCGGTGCCGTGGATCTCGACCACGCCCGCGCTGAGGGCGAGGGTTATGACTCCGTGGCCGCCTGGCGGGTCGGCCACGAGTCCTTCTGGCACAGCGACGACATGCGCGCGTACCTCGGCGATCCTGCCTTCACCGTCACCGACGACACCGAGGTCGTGCTCGAACGACTGCGGCTGATCGAGGTGCTGCCCCGCGCCTGACCCGCCCGGCCAAGCGGAACTCCGCCGAGCGGCCTACTATCACCGGTAAGCCGGTTCGATTGTACGGAAGGCGGAACTGTCATGGACACTGCCACGGTCATCTGGATCATCGTGGGTATCGTCGTCGTGCTCGCGATCATCGGCGTCATTGCGGTCGTCGCGTCCCGGCGTGGCCGGGAGCAGCGCGAGAAGAAACGCCGTGCCGACCAGCAGCGGGCCGAGGAGATGCGCCGGGACGCGGAGGCCCGTGCCCTCGACGCCCGCGAGAACGAGGCCAAGGCCACCCGTGCTCAGGCGGATGCCCAGCAGGCGCAAGTGGACGCCGACCGCCTGCGCCAGGAGGCCGACCAGCGCCAATCCCAAGCGCAGGAGCTGCGCGCCCACTCCGAGAAGCAGAGTCGGCATGCCGACGAGATCGATCCGACCGTGGACACGCGCCACGGCGGACGCCACGACGACCCCGCGACAGGTGTCGGCACGGCAGACGAGCGCCAGGAGACCACCAAGGCGCGCCACACCGATCCGCCCCCGTCGCAGAGCACCGAGAACCGAACCTGAGACAACCGCATACCGCCGCGAGCGAAGGGCCAACCTCATGTCTCCAACTCCCCCGCCGCCCCGCGTCTACGGCACCTGGCCGGGCGGGATGCCGTTCCTCGCCGTCGGCGCCGGCCCTCCGCTGGTCTTCCTGGCCGGGATCACGCCCAACCACGAGCCGCCTACGGGCTCCGACCGGCGCTTCCAGACCCGGCAGCTGCTGCCCTTCGCCGCGTCCCGCCGGGTGTGGTGGGTGAACCGCCGCCCTGGCCTCGAGCCCGGCGCCACCATGGCCGATATCGCCGCCGACTACGCCAACGCGATGCTGCGGCGCTTCGACGAGCCCGTCGACGTGATCGGCGAGTCCACCGGCGGCAGTGTGGCGCTGCAGCTGGCCGCCGACCATCCCGCCGTGGTGAAACGGCTCGTGATCGTGTCGGCCGCGTATCGGTTGGGCGACGAGGGCCGGGACACCCAGCTTCGGACCGCCGACAACGTGCTCGACGGACGACCGAGGGCCGCCAGTGCCGAAATGATGCGCATGCTCGGAGCCGGCACTCAATCCAGGCGGCTGCTGGCTGCTCTCGGCTGGTTGGTCGGTGCGCGATTCTTCGGCCACACCACGGCCGACCTGATCACCACGATCCGGGCCGAGGATGCCTTCGACCTGCACACCAGGCTGGCCGATATCGTCGCCCCGACCCTGGTGATCGGCGGGGGCCGGGATGCCTTCTACTCGGCCGAGCTGTTCCGCGAGACTGCCGAGGGCATCCCCCGCGGCACCCTGGCCCTGTACCCCGGGCGCGGGCATCTGGGCACCATGCTGGATCCCCGGTTCCTGCCGGACGTGCTCTCGTTCCTGGACCCGCCCGACGACGCCGGCTCGCCGGCCACCCTGGCCGAACCGGGCGTGGGCAACGATGACATCACGCGCTGACCAGTGAGCCTGCATGCTCCGGCCGCACCTCGGTACAGTGAGTGAGACATCCGCCCCACATCGAAGTGAGCACAGTGGAAAAATCCCGCGCCACGGTCCGATCGGCATCTCCCGTCGTTCCGTTTCTGCCCATCATCGTGGTCGGTCTGATACACCTGGGCGCCATCCTGTTGTCGCTGCACGGCCTGGCGGAGTGGACGAAGCCGCTGCTGATGCCGGCCCTGGCGACCGGGCTCATCTGGGGTGCGCCGCAGCGTCGCTCCCCGGCGATTGTGCTCGGGGTGGTCGCGCTGTTCTTCTCGTGGGTGGGAGACGTCACGATCCCGTGGTGGTTCGTCGTCGGCCTGGTCTTCTTCCTGCTGGCGCACATCACCTACCTCGTGCTTTTCGTCTCCCGGATCGCGGTACGCCGGGTGCAATGGTGGGCCATCGCCTACGCGGTCTGGCTCGTCGTGTTGCTGATGATCCTGGGCCCGCATACCGGCTCGCTGCTGGTTCCGGTCATCGCGTACGGCATCGTGCTCTCCGCGATGGCCGCCTTCGCGTCTCGGTGCAACCGCTGGGTCGCCTGGGGCGGGGCGCTGTTCGTCGTCTCCGACTCGCTCCTGGCGATCAACAGGTTTTTGCCGGATGCCGGCATCCCCCTGGCGGATTTCCTGATCATGGTCACCTATATCGCGGCCCAGACGCTCATAGTGTGGGGGCTATTGCGGCACGAGCGGGCTCGGGCGGCTACGGCGTAACAGCCGCATCGCGTTGACGATCACGAGGAGAACGGATGCCTCGTGCACGAGCATCCCCACGGCCATGGTCACGCCGCCCCACAGCACCCCGGCCAGCAGCAGCGCCACCGTGACCAGGGCGAGGGCCACGTTCTGATGCATGGTGCGCACGGTGCGCCGGGCCAGGTCGATGGCCGCGGGGAGCATCAGCAGGTTGTCACCCATCAGGGCGATGTCGGCGGTTTCGACCGCCACCGCCGACCCGGCCGCGCCCATCGCGATGCCGATGTCCGCGGTGGCCAGCGCCGGGGCGTCGTTCACGCCGTCGCCCACCATCGCCACAACGTGGCCATCCTGTTGCAGCCGCGTCACGACGTCGAGCTTGTCCTCCGGCAACAGCGATGCCCGGATCTCGTCGATGCCGACCGCGGCGCCGACAGCCGCGGCCACCAGCGGCCCGTCGCCGGTGAGCATGATGACCCTGTGCACCCCGGCGGCGCGCAAGGCCGCCACCATACCGGCGGCGTCGGGGCGCACCTCGTCGGCGACCGCGAGGACTCCGGCCACGGTGCCGTCGATCACGACGATCAGCGGCGTACGCCCGCGGGCGGCGAGGTCGGCGGCCACCGTGACGGCCGCATCCGGGTCGTCGATGGCGTGAGCGACCAGCAGCGCCGGGTTGCCGATCAGCACGGAACGCCCGGCCACGGTGGCGGTGATGCCCTGGCCGGGGATCGACGTGATGGTGTCGGGCAGGAGGGTTCCGCCGGCACCGCGATCTGCCGCACCGACCGTCTCCAGGGCGTGCTCCGCTGCGGCCAGCACGATCGCTCCGGCCAGCGGATGCTCGGAGCCGGCCTCGGCCCGAGCGGCCCAGCCGAGCACGTCGGCGCGGGTCAGCTCTGGGTTCAGCACCACGACGTCGGTCAGCCGCGGGCGACCCCTGGTGAGGGTTCCGGTCTTGTCGACGGCGACGACGGTGACCTTCGATGCGCTCTCGAGGAACTCGCCGCCCTTGATCAGGATTCCGGACCGGGCGGCGCGGCCGATGCCGGCGACGATCGCGACGGGAATCGAGATGACCAGGGCGCCTGGGCAGCCGATGACCAGCAGCGTCAGCGCGAGGAACAGGTCGCCGGAAAGCAACCCGACGACCACGGCGAGCACCAGGATGCCTGGGGTGTACCAGGCGGAGAACCTGTCCATGAAGACCTGGGTCGGGGCGGTGGCATCCTGCGCCTCCTCGACCCTGTGCACGATGCGGGCCAGGGTGGTGGCCGCACCGACCTCGGTGGCCTCGACCTGCAACAACCCGCCGGTGGACATCGTGCCGGCAAAGACCCTGTCGCCGGGAGCCTTGGCCACCGGGAGGGATTCGCCCGTGATCGAGGCTTCGTCGAGGGTGCCGGTGCCGTGCCGCACGGTGCCGTCCACCGGAACCCGCGCGCCGGACTTGACCAGCACGGTCTCCCCGGTGAGCACGTCGGCGGCCGGCACCTCGGTCTGCGCACCATCGCGGAGCACGAGGGCCACGTCGGGGGCCAGCGCCACAAGGGCGGTCAGGGCGGACCGGGTGCGGTTCAGGGTGGCCGTCTCGAGGGCGTGGCCGATGGCGAACAGGACGGTCACCGCTGCGGCCTCCCAGTATTCACCGAGCACGATCGCGCCCACCGTGGCCACGGTGACGAGCAGGTCGATGCCGACCAGCCGCCCGGACAGGCCGCGCAGGGCCGCCCGAGCGATCGGGGCGCCGGCCACAACGGCGGCCGCCACCATCGCCGCGTCCGAGGCCAGGCTCAGCGCGGGCACCGGGCCGGCCAGCCAGGCCGCCGCGATCAGCGTCCCTGATACCACCGGAATCGTCCACCGGGTGGTCAGGCGGCGGCCGATCCCGGCCGCGGTGCGCATGTCACTCCCCCAGCCTGGCCGGTCAGAACGCGGCCAGGCGGGCGGGGTAGCCGGCCTTGCCGACCGCGGCGATGAGGGCATCCGTGCTCACGACGGCCGGGTCGTGGTCGATCTCGATGCGGGCGGAGGAGAAAAACACGGCGACGCCGGTGACGCCGGGCAGTCGACCGATCAGCTTCTCGATTTTGGCGACGCAGGAGGGGCAGGAGAAGCCGTCGGCCCGCAGGATGGTGTGGGTGCTGGGTGAGGTGAGGGTGGTCATGATGGGTGCCTTTCGGTGTGCCGTGCACCCCGGTTGACCGGGGCATTCACGACGTTACGGAGGCTGCCTGGCGGCGACCATGACGGCCGTCACTTTGCCGCGAGCAGACCGGTCCGGTCGAGCACCGCGGTCCAACGCCGACCCGAGTCGATCAGCCCGTCGCGGCGGAGCCGGCTCATCGTGCGGGACACCGACTCGGCGCTGGTGCCGGCCATGGCGGCCAGGTCGGCCCGGGTCAGGGGCAGCTGGATGAGGGTCGCGCCGGGCTCGTCACCCGGCACACCGAAGGTGTCGGCCAGGCGGAGCAGGCCGGCCGCCACCCGTTCGGTGACGGTGTTGGAGGCCTGCTGCTGCTCGGTGGAGCGGGCGCGGGCGAGACGGTCGGAGACCACGTCGAGCACGCCGAGAGCCACCGACGGATGCGCGAGCATCACCTCGCGGAAGGCGCCGGCGTCGATGCGGAGGGCGCAGGTGGTGACCAGGGCGACGGCCGTCTCGGTGTATCCGCTGCGGCCGGCCCAGGTGAGGCCGCCGAGCACGTCGCCGGGCCCGAAGAAGTCGAGGCTGGTGCGCTGGCCCGTCGGGGTGGTGCGGAAGGCCTTCGCCTGGCCGGCCGCGAGCAGGTAGACGTGCTCGGCGGGGTCGCCTGCGGTGAACACGGCCTCGCCGGCCGACCAGGCCAGCGACTGGATCCGTGCGCCGATCGAGGCCAGCTCAGTGCCGGACAGGCCGTGGAAGAGGACGATCTGCTCGAGGATCCGCAGTTGCATCGCGGGCGGGCACGGGTGCGGGCGACCGCAGGTACTGCGCAGCGGTACCGAGCGCAGCGGCACCGACCGCCGGGCCTCACTCACGGGAGCACCTCGAGGATGCCGCGGGCGCCCTTCTCGGCATCCGACATGACGTGGCTCACGAACGGGTAGTGACCGGCCTGGCCGAAGGTGAGCTCCACGAACCCGCCCTGCGCCGCGGCGAGGTCGAGCACCTGGGAGCCGCCGGTTCCGGTGCTGCCGCCGTCTTTGAGCGTGTAGTCGCCCTCCTTATAGACGGTATCGAACTGGCCGCCGACGACGTGGAAGGCGCTGCCCACGTTGGGTCCGGCAGCCAGCACCCAGACGCGAACGGTCTCACCCACCCGGGCCGCGAGAGGGCGGGCGGCATACTGGTTGGCGTAGCCGTTGAAGACGACCATGTCTGGGGTCTGCGCCTCGACCTTGAGGTCGTCGACCTCGCCGCCCTGCGTGCCGAGGTAGAGCTCGGACTGCACGACGAGGTACTCCCGATCCACCTCGGCCAGCCCGGGCGGGTCGATGATGACGGCACCGAACATGCCGTTGGCAATGTGCACCGACATGGGCATGGTGGAGCAGTGGTACAGCCAGATGCCGGACCGGGTGGCGGTGAACGTATAGACCAGGCTCTCGCCGGGTCGGATGGTGCGCATCACCTCATCCGGGGCGACGTCGCCGGCATGGAAGTCGATGGAGTGCCCCATCGTGCCCTCGTTCACCAGGGTGATCTCGAACACGTCGCCCACAGTGCCGCGCAGAGTGGGGCCGGGCGCGGTGCCGTTGAAGGTCCACAGCATCTGGGTGACCCCCGGGGCCACCTCGGTCTCCACATTGCGCACGGTCAGGGTCTGCCGGTGCACGGTGGCGGATGCGGCGGGCGGCAGTGCGGCGTCCCTCGCCTGGAAATCAGCGTCGGGTTCAGCCATCGGGTCGAGGTCGTCGGCGGCGGATGCCCCAGTCGCGGCCGCGCCGTGGCCGGCGTGGCCGGAGTCAGCCGCGGCCATGTCATCCGCGGTCATGTCGTCAGTGGCGCTGCCGCCGCCCACCGCGATGATGCTGATCTCCATGCCCAGCAGCCGGTGTCCGGCGATCGAGCACCAGCCGTCCACACTCGCGCCGATCACGCCCACTGCCACGGTCTCGGTGGCGCCAGGGTCGAGCGACGAGGAGACCAGCCCGGACTCGAGCACCAGGTTGTGCACCATGTCATCGCTATTGGTGAGTTCGATCACCAGTTCGTCACCGACCGGCACCTCGATGCGGTCGGGTACGAAGCGGGTGTCCACCATGTTCACCGCCACCGTGGTGGTGTGCCCGGTCGCGGCGGCGGCCGTGCCGGCGGCCGGGGCGGCCATGGTCGACAGGCCGATTGAGGCCGGGTCGGCCACGATGCCCGCGGTCACCGTGAGCAGCAGCACGGTCGCGGCCGCGAGCATCCGTCCGGTGCTGCGGGGTCGCTCGGTCGGCGCGGTGCGTTCGCCCGGCGCGATCCGCACCAGCGGGAGGGCGCGTACCCGACGGTTGGTGCGGAGGGCCAGGGTGAACAGCACCAGGAAACTGGCCAGGGTGCCCACGGTCAGCACCGACAGCAGCACGGTAATGGTGCTGGAAACCGGCAGGAGCGAGAGGACGAGGGCACCGTTGACGAGGACGACCCGGACCAGGCCGCCGCGGTCGAGTTCGGCCGCGGTGGCCTTGAGGGCGGGCGGGCCGCCGCCGAGCACCACGGGCACCAGGTGACTCAGGGCGCCGAGCAGGATCTGGGCGGCGAAGCCGACCGCAAAGTAGGGCACCAGGGTTTCCACGCCGGCGGCGGCCGCGGTCCAGCTCGGGGCGAGTACCAGCTGCAGGCCGAAACCGAGGGTGCAGAGCGCGAACCAGACCATCGCGGCGCCGAGGCTCCACGCCGCGAAGGTGACCGCGGGCGCGCGGCGCAGGTGGCCGACGGCCTCCCAGAGCACCCGGCCCAGCCCGGCCAGGTAGACCAGCACGCCCAGGGCCACGATCAGGCGCAGGTCGGCCAGGCAACCGAGGGCGAGCAGACCGAGGGCGCCCACGAGCACCATCAGGGTGTGCCCGCCGGCGAGCGTGGCGCCCTCCACGCGGGTGTGCAGCACCGTGGGCCAAAGCAGGGCGATGGTGCCGATCACGGTCAGGCCCACCCAGCCCAGTAGGTTGAGGCCGAGGTGCCCGATGAAGAGGCGTTCGTAGTCCTCACCGCCACCGTCGAGCCTGGCCATCAGGATACCCAGGACCACGCCGGCGGCCAGCATCAGCGCACTGGCTACGTAGTAGCGCACCAGCGGGGCGAACCGGCCCGGCATCGCGCCGCGGGACTGGCCGACGATCACGATGGCGTGAATGATCGCGTTCAGGCCCACCAGGATGCCGCCGACCAGCACCAGCGGGTACCCGTCGATGACCATGCCCGTCATCACCAGGGTCGCGCCCACGGTGTGGACGCTCAGCCGCAGCCCCAGCGAAAGCCGGTGGCCGAGGGCCTTGCGTCGCAACAGGGTGTCGGCGAAGTGCTGGCTCCAGATCAGGATGGCGGTGCTCACCGCGCCGAGCAGCAGCAGGTGCACGAGCAACCACCCCGATGACGGCACCAGGCGGTGCAAAAAGGTGAAGACCACCGCGGCGACCAGCCAGGCCGGCACCAGGATGCCCGAGACGATGTGCCAGAGCTTGTCCTTCATAAGAGCGAGCCTCGCGGGGAGGGTGCCGGCGGCACGGCGGTACTGCGCGCTGCTGCTCGCGCGGGCAACACGGTGCTGCCGCGCAGCACCGAGACCACGGCGATCAGTACAAACAGCAGCACCGCGACGATGTTGAAGACGCCGCCCCACTGCACCAGGGCCGGCACACCGTAGGCGTCACCGAACAGGACCCGGGCCAGCAGCGAGGCGTGCAGCAGCCCGGCCGGCAGGTACATGATCGGTCGGTAGGGCAGCGGTCGGCGCAGCACGGCAGGAAGGATGGTGGGGGCGTGGGCCATGATCATCGACATCACAAAACCGAGGAACACGGCGTGCATCATCGCGTCGTAGCCGGGACCGGAGTAGACCGGGCCCTGCAGGAGCCAGATGCCGCCCACCACGACGAGCCAGCCGTAGCCGGCCAGGAGGCACCAGGCCATGTAGCGGGGCAGCCCGACCGAGCGCACCATGCGGGTGGCGATGTCGTGGCGGAACAGCCAGGCCACCAGCGCCAGCATCCCGGCGCCCAGGAGGGGGTAGCCGGCGATCGGCCAGACCAGGGCGATGACCGAGCCGAAGCTGAGGGAGAGGCTGGTGCCGAGCATCCACTGTTCGGCTCGACGGTTCACGGTGGGCGAGATGCGGGACAGCTCGAGGCGCTCGCCGGCGATGGTGAGCACGAGGTAGAGGATGAGCAGTGGCGCGAGCTGCGGGATGCCGATACCGCGCAGCCACAACACCGTGGCCATCAGCCCGGCGACGGCGCCGAGCACCTGCACAGCGGTGGACACCGACCCCTGCCGGCGCCAGATCTCGGCGTAGATGGCCAGCAGCACGGCGCAACCGGCGACGAGGGCGACCTGGCCCACGACCACCGGCAGCGGCGAGATGAGGGCCAGGCCGCCGGCGCCGAGCAGGCCAGGGGCGAGGTACGCCCAGCCGCGGCGCACGGCCACGGCCCGCTCGAGCACGACGACGGTGCCGACGAAGCCGAACACCATCAGCGGCCCGTGCACCGCACCGAGCCGCGCGCTGTCGACCGGGGCCGCCAGGCCGAGCAGCAGCAGGGCGCCGTCGAGGCCGGCGAGCAGGGCGATGCCGCCGAGGAGCAGGAAGACCAACCGGCCGGTGACCTTCGGCCGTGCCGCCGGGCCGGTGCCGCGCAGGGCGCTGCCGGTGCGGCGGAGGGGGCTGAACGTGGTCATCGGCGGCGACGGGCGGGCAGGTGCCGGCTAGTTGGCGCGGGTGAGGCGGATGGTCCAGGTTTCGGGGCCGTTCTCGAGGTACGAGACGACGAAGTCGCCGGGGCGGCTGCTCTCGAGCTGGCCGAGGAGCGGCAGCGGGTTGTGCGAGGCGATCAGGTCGAGGGCGAAGCCGGGCTGGATGGCGCCGAGGGCTCCGAAGATCGTGGCGTGGCGGATGGCGTGCGGGATGGTGCGGGAGTCGAGGACGATCTTCTCGGTGTCCTCGTGTCCACAGGCGCAGGCATGCCCGGCGGGGGCTTCGACATCCACGGCACCGGGGCGGCTGGATGAGAGGTTGATCGGTTCGGCAGTCACAGAAATTCTCCTTCGCCGGGTCGAATGACCCTAGTGAGTCACTTTAGAGGATGTCTATCCTTTTAATCGGGACGTTCGTCCCATCGGCCCAGGCCGCAAGAAGAATCGGCAGGAACGAGAAACAGATGGCAACCAGGGTGTGCGCGGAATCCGAGCTCGAGCTCGGCGAGGCGATCAAGGTGATGGTCGACGGTGTGGCGGTCGCCCTGGTGAAAGACAGCGCCGGAAACTGCTTCGCGCTCGGCGACATGTGCTCGCACGCCGACATCTCCCTCTCCGACGGCTTCGTCGAGGGCGACGACCTGGAGTGCTGGGCGCACGGCGGCCGGTTCGAGCTGTCCACCGGGCGGGCCCGCACCCTGCCGGCCTCAGAGCCGGTGCCGGTCTACCCGCTCACCATCGTTGACGGCGACGTCTACGTGGACGTAACCGCGCAGGTCGACGTGTCCTCCTACGTGGGGTGACAGTTCGCGAACTGTGAGAAAAGCACCGACTTCGGCCCGCACTGGGGGCATTTCCCTCAGTCCGCGAGACCCGGAGGCAACTCCACGAGGCAGAGGTCGGGCTGCACGAACGGGAGCAGGCGGATGGCGGACGCGTCGTGCCCTCGCTCCCGCACCAGGCCCTGGATCAGGCCCAGGTGCACCGAGCAGACTACATTGGGGTTGGCGCGCGCCTCGGCCCGGAACGGGCAGGCCGGCAGCGCGATGGTGTTCTCGTCTGCGCGCAGCTGAGGCTCGAAGCCGATCTCGGTGAGCACCCGCAGCAACGGAGGCACCATGTCGGTTCCGGCCGAGGCGGCGGACGGGGTGCCCACCAGGTCGACCGGATCGGCGGCATCCGCCCCGGCCGCGTACTGCGCCGACCAGCGCTCGCCGGCGCGCACCGAGCGGGCGCGACCGCCGTCGGCGTCCTCGCCGATCACCGAGGCGAGGGCCTGGGTGAGCTGCAGTTGGGCATCTTCGACGGGCAGCGGCGCCGCCACCGGGCTGAACAGCACGTGCGGGCGGCCACGCTGGCCATCCCTGGCCACCTGGCGCTCGACCAGTCCCACGGCCTCGAGCTGCTCCAGGTGGAACCGGGCGGTGGTGACATGCAGGCCGATGCCCGCGGCGACGGTGACGGCGTCCAGCGGCTCGGCGGCAGCGGTGAGCAGGCCCAGCACCCGGCGGCGCGGCTCACTGGCCAGGGCCGCGTGCCTGGCGTCACTCTGATCGGTCGAAACCATGATTTTAGAGTAGCAGCGTGCGGTTAAACCGGACCGGGCGGCGATCATCCGCCGATGTAGGACATCTCGATCTTCGTGCCGGAGGAGCGCACCGCTCCGGTCTGGGCGCTGCGCAATGCGGAGGCCCGGTCGGTGCGCTGCCGCCAGATGGAACCCATCGCGGCCGAGAGCTGCTCGTCGCTGCTGCCATCGCGAAGCAGCGCGCGCAGGTCATGGCCGCCGCTGGCGAACAGGCACGTGAACAGCTTGCCGTCGGTGGAGACCCGAGCGCGGGAGCAGGTGTGGCAGAACGACTGGGTGACGCTGGAGATCAGGCCGATCTCGCCCTCGCCGTCGACGTACCGCCAACGACGGCTGGTCTCGCCGGCATAGTTGGGCGCCACTTCCTGCAACGGCAGTTCGGCGTGGATGCGGTCACGCACCTCACTGGACGGCAGCACGGCGGCCATGTCCCAGCCGTTGCTCGTGCCCACGTCCATGAACTCGATGAATCGCAGGATGTAGGGGGTGCCCTTGAAATGCCGGGCCATGTTGACGATGTCGTGGTCGTTCTGGCCGCGCTTGACGACCATGTTGATCTTGATGGGACCCAGGCCGACGGCGTGGGCGGCGTCGAGGCCGGCCAGGATGCGGGCGACCGGGAAGTTGACGTCGTTCATCGTGCGGAAGGTGGTGTCGTCGAGGGAGTCGAGGGAGACAGTCACGCGCTTGAGGCCGGCATCCTTGAGCGCCTGCGCCTTCATCGCCAGGGCGGAACCGTTGGTGGTGAGGGCGATGTCCACGGGCCGGCCCGCCGGGGTGCGGAGGGCGGCGAGCATTGCGATGAGCTCTTCGAGGCCCTTGCGCAGCAGCGGTTCGCCGCCGGTGAGCCGGATCTTCTCCACCCCGTGCGCCACCGAGATACGCGCCAGCCGGGTCATCTCCTCGAACGAGAGCATCTCGTCGCGGGGCATGAAGGCGAAGTCCTTGCCGAAGATCTCCTTGGGCATGCAGTACACGCAGCGGAAGTTGCACCGGTCGGTGACCGAGAGGCGCAGGTCGTGCAGCGGGCGACCGAGGGTGTCTACGAGCTGGGTATCAGGGGCCGGGGCAGGCCCGAGCGGCACATCACCGGCCAGAGGCTCGATGACGCGCACGGGAATCGGTACGCCGGACATACACCGACCCTAACCCCGAACGGTTCGGGTTCGCCGCATCGTGTCCGGTCGCAGCGGCCGCGGCGGGCACGGATCATTTTTCACGGTGTTCGCTCGTTGTCGGGGCCTTCGGCGACGGTCAGGCTGACCTTGAGCGCACCAGCAGGTGCGCTCTCATCCGACCGGAAACCAGGAGCTTTCATGTCAGCCGCCGCTTCCACCGCCGTCAGCAGCCGCCTCGAACCGGACCTGTCCAACTGGGACCCGGAAAACGAAGAGACGTGGGACTCCAAGCTCGCTTGGCGCACGCTCTGGATCACCACCTTCAGCCTGACGCTCGCGTTCGCCTCCTGGTACCTGGTGAGCGCGATCGCGCCGCGACTGAACGACATCGGCTACTCGCTGACGCCCGGCCAGCTGTACTGGCTGGTGGCCCTGCCCGGCTTGGCCGCCGGCATCCTGCGGCTGGTCTTCATGTTCCTGCCGCCGATCATGGGCACCCGCAATCTGGTGGCGATGTCGTCCGGGCTACTGATCCTGCCGATGCTCGGCTGGACCCTCGCCGTACGCGACACCTCCACCCCGTTCTGGGTGCTGCTCTGCCTGTCGTTCTCGGCCGGCATCGGCGGCGGCGCGTTCTCCGGCCTGATGGCCTCCACCAGCTACTTCTTCCCCAAGCGCCTGGCCGGCACCGCGCTCGGGCTGCAGGCGGGACTGGGTAACTTCGGTATCGGCCTCATCCAGCTTCTGCTGCCCTGGGTTGTCGGTTTCGGTCTGCTCGGCACGGCGGCCCTCACCCCGCAGTCCAGCGCGAACGGCGAACTGGTCTGGCTGCACAATGGTGGACTGGTGCTCATCCCCTGGGCTCTGCTCGCGATGGTGCTCTCGATCCTGTATCTGCGCCGGGTGCCCATCACGGCCAACTTCGCGCAGCAGGTGGACATCTTCAAGATCAAGCACACCTGGATCATGACCGCCATCTACCTGATGAGCTTCGGCGCATACAGCGGCCTGGCCGCCCAGATGGGCCTGATCATCCTCAACGTCTACGGCGACTTCCCGGATGCACCCAACCCGTTGGCATTCGCGTTCATCGGCCCTGTCGTGGGAGCCGCCGTGCGAGCGGCCAGCGGCCCGTTCTGCGACAAGTTCGGCGGCGCGGTCTTCACCTTCGTCGGCGGTGCCGGCATGGTGGTGGGCACGGTTCTGACCGCGTTCTTCCTCACCCCGTCGAGTGTCGGCGAGTTCTGGGGCTTCCTCACCGGGATGCTGATCATCTTCTTTTTCGCGGGTCTGGCCAACGGCGGCACCTTCAAGCAGATGCCGATGATATTCCCCAAACGCCAGGCCGGCGGCGCCATCGCCTGGACCTCCGCGATCGCGGCGTTCGGCCCGTTCATCGTGGGCATCGCGCTCACGGCGATCAGCCCGACAGCGTTCTTCATCGGCTGCGCCGTGTTCTGCGTCTTCTGCACGGTCCTGGCCTGGATCTTCTACGCCCGTCCCAACGCCCCCTACCCCGGTTAGCCCCTCCGCCCCCCTCACCCCGCCATCCCCCGGCGGAATGCCCGGCGGGGCTGGTGGGGGCGGTGTTTCGTGGCGGGCCTGGCCCGACGGCCGACGGGCGAAGAGGTTATCCACAATTTGATATTTGCTCACACAAAGCTTCGTATTCGGATTAGATTCGGGGCATGAGAAACCAGTCGAGTATCGCAGCTACGTTCGCCACTCATCGCGGTGATGCGCTGGTGGAAGCCGCGGAGAATGTGGCCCGGTTAGGGTCGTGCAGCGTTGACTACGACGCGTTGTCGGATGCCGCTGTCCTGGCCGGTCAGCGCACTCTCGCGCAGGCCCAGCGCGAGCTCGACACCCGCAAGGCGTGGCTGGCGAAGACCCTGGCCCAGCGGTCCCGATGGGAGCTGGGTCAGACCGGTCTGGCTGCGCAGCAGGGTTTCCTCAACCCCGAGGCCTTGATCCAGGAGCTGACCGGCACGAGCAAGGTTGAGTCGAGGAAGCTCGTGGGGGTGGGCCGGATGCTCGCCGAGGTCGAAGACGCCCAAGCGCAGGCCGCCGCGATCGACGCCGAAGCGGCCCGCCGGCTACTCGAGGGGGCGCTGGACCCGGACATCTCTGATGGGCTCGACGGGCTCGACGGGGTCGACGGCCACGGCGGGGTCGCTCCGGTCGTTCCGCTGCCGGCGCCGATGCCGTGGCACGCACCGATCTCGCACGCCGTGACCGGCGGCACCCTCTCGATCGATGCCGCACACGCCCTACGCACCGGCCTGGGCGACATCGATACCGTCGTCACCGGCCCGGTCCTCGCCGACGCCCTCGCCGGGCTGCTCGCCGACGCCGCGGCGATGGACGTGGACCAGCTCCTCAAACGGGCCCGGCAGACGCGCGACAGCCTCGACGAGGCCGGCATTAGGGTACGGGAACAGAAAGCCTGGGACGACCGCTACCTGCGCATCTGGACCCTGAACACCGGCCAGANTCCGCATCGACGGGCTCTTCCCGGCGGAACAGGGCGAGTTCATCAAAGCCACCTTCGACAGTCTCACCAGCCCCCGTCGCGGCGGCGTGCGCTTCGTCGACACCGAACGCGCCGCCTGGGCCAAACGCGTCAAGAACGACCCCCGCAACACCAGCCAAATCACCTGCGACGGCTTCCTCGACCTCCTCAAAGCCGGCACCACCATCAACCCCAACGAGATACTCGGCGGCCGCCGCCCCGCCGTGCAGATCCTCACCACCACCGCCACGACGGCCAGACCCGCCGCACCCACAGGACCGGCCGCCGCCGACGACATCCAGATCTGCCTACCCGGCCAAACCGGGCACGGCTACATCGAGGGCAACAACGCCCCGGTCTCCCCCGAAACCATCGAACGCCTCATCTGCGACTCGGGACGTGTTGAGATCACCGTCGACGAGGTCAACCGGCCCCTGGACCTCGGCCACGAACAACGCCTGTTCAACCGGGCCCAACGCCGGGCCCTCGCCGCCCGCGACGGCGGCTGCCGGTGGCCCGGCTGCGACCGCCCACCAGCGTTCACCGAAGCCCACCACATCGAACACTGGCTCAGAGACCACGGCAGAACCGACATCAACCAGGGCATCCTGCTCTGCCACGCCCATCACCTGCTGCTCCACAACCAGCACTGGCAGATCTTCGAAAACACCGGCCGCTACTGGCTCCGCCCACCCACAACCATCGACCCCGGCCAAACACTCATCGAGATGCCCGGCCGCAACCCAGCCACGACGCACCTAAGCCCCAGCCGCTGATCGAGCTCGCTGAGATCCCCCGACCCGGGGCGCGTTCGCGACTCACCTCACCAGGTCTCGACACACTCGACCAACGCGGCGGGAACCGCCCCGCACACACCTCGCCAGGTCTCGACACACTCGACCAACGCGACGGGAACCGCCCCGCACACACCTCGCCAGGCCTCGAGGAGCTCGGCCGACGACGAGGGGTGTTAGCGGCGGATGTTGGTGCGCGAGCGGGAGGGACGGGCGGGCTCGTCGGCGCGCGGGGAGACCCGCACGTTCGGGAGCTCGGCCTTCTCCCAGCCGCGCTGCACCGGGCGGGCGCCGGAGCCCTTGTGCGTGTCGCGAGAGCGGTAGATCACGTAGGGCCGCCAGATGTAGCCGATCGGGGCGGAGAACACGTGCACCAGTCTGGTGAACGGCCAGAGCAGGAACAACGCGGTGGCGGTGAGCACGTGCAGTTGGAAGAAGAACGGCACGTCGCTCATCAGCGACGGGTCGGGCTGCAGGCCCCACAGGCTGCGGATCCACGGCGAGATCGAGCCGCGGTAGTCGTAGCCAGCACCGAGCACCTGGTGCAGCACGGTGGCGACGGTGCCGAACACGATGGTGCCGCCGAGGAACATGTACATCACCTTGTCCATCACCGTGGTGGCCAGGTGCACCCGGGTGACCAGGCGCCGGCGGATGATCAGGATGATCAGCCCGGCGATGGTCAGCACCGCCGCGACGCTGCCCATCCAGGTGGCCCCGAGGTGGTAGATGTGCTCGGTGACGCCGAAGAACTCCAGCCATGGCTTGGGGATGAACAGGCCCACCACGTGGCCACCGATCACCATGATCATGCCGTAGTGGAACATCGGCGAACCCCAGCGCAGCAGCCGGTTCTCGTAGGTCTGGCTGGAGCGGGAGGTCCAGCCGAACTGGTCGAACCGGTAGCGCAGGATGTGGCCGACCACGAAGGTGGCGGCGGCGATGTAGGGGAACGCCACCCACAACAGGTAATCGAGCGGGGTCATCGGCGTACTTCCTCACTGGACGCGCCATGCGCGGAAAACGGTTTGAGATTGCCGAGGTAGGTCATGCCGACGGTCTCGGTGGGCGGGCCCTCGTTGACGAGGTCCAGGTAACGCTTGCGAGTCTCATCGTCGATGGGCGGCAGCGACAGACAGACCGCTTCGACGAGGTGCGCGTAGGGACTGTTGACTTTCTCGAGCGCCGCACGCAGCACCTCGATACCGTCCCGGTGCGAGGAAAGCAGCTGACCGGCAATCGGCGAATCGGAGAGCGCGGAGAATTCGAGCACCATCGGCAGGTAATCGGGCAGCTCGTCGGCGTCGACCTCCCAGCCGGCGGCCCGGTACGCCTCGACGAACCGCACCAGCGCCATGCCGCGCCGGCGGGTGTCGCCGGCGGCGTAGTAGCTCAGGTATGGGCAACACTTGCGCTTGAGGTCGAAGGTGGCCGTGAAGTGCACCTCGAGCTGCTGCTGGCTCAGCTCGGCGGCGGCGGCGAGGAACGCGGCGAACGCGGCGCGCAACGCATCCGGCAGGTCGCCCAGCGACGCGGCGACGACCGCGAATCTGGCGCGGCGCTCCTCGTCCGGGTAGTCCAGCAACAGGGACGCCGCCATGTGCGCGATGCGCCGGTCCTGATCGTCGAGCGCGAGAGCGGCCACCCGCCGGGGGGCGAGCTTGGGCATTCTCATGCGGTGGCCTCCGGGCTCGGCTTGGGCGGGAACATGCCCGGCGGCACCGTGCCGCCGGTCCAGTTGAGCAGGTTGACCCGGCCCGGGGTGGTGGGCTTGGTCTTCTCGCCGCCCTTGCCGGTCATCTCGTTGTAGTTGGATACGGTGCCGGCCAGCGGCATGCCGGGCTCCTGGCCGAACGGTCCGGCGTTCTGGCCCGGTCCACCCATGCCGGGTCCGCCGTCGGTGTCGAGCGAGCAGGCCAGCTCGTCGAGTTCGCGGGCGGTCTCCACGTGAGCTTTGGGGATCACGTAACGGTCCTCGTACTTGGCGATGGCGAGCAGCCGGTACATGGCCTGCATGGTCTCGCCGGTCATGTTGACGGCGCGGGCGATGCGCTCGTCCGCCGGCCGGCCCAGGTTGATGTCGCGCATGTAGGAGCGCATGGCGGCGAGCTTCTTCAGCGACGCCTCCACGGGCCGCACGTCACCGGCCGAGAACAGGCCGGCCAGGTACTGCACCGGGATGCGCAACCGGTCGATCGCGGCGAACAGGGTGCGGGCATCCTCGCTGTCGGCTTGTGTGGTGGAGACCACGTCGACCACCGGGGACAGCGGCGGGATGTACCAGACCATGGGCATGGTGCGGTACTCGGGGTGCAGCGGCAGCGCGATCTTGTACTCGGCGATGAGCTTGTAGATCGGGCTGTTTTGCGCGGCGAGGATCCAGTCGTCTTCCATGCCCTCGGCCTTGGCCGCGGCGATGACCTCGGGGTCGAACGGGTCGAGGAAGACCCCGCGCTGGGCATCCAGCAGATCCTGGTCGTTCTCGATCGACGCGGCGGCGAGCACAGCGTCGGCGTCGTAGAGCATCAGGCCGAGGTAGCGCAGCCGCCCCACGCAGGTCTCCGAGCAGATGGTGGGCTTGCCCTGTTCGATCAACGGGTAACAGAGCGTGCACTTCTCGGCTTTACCGGTCTTGTGATTGAAGTACACCTTCTTGTAGGGGCAGGCGGAGACGCACATGCGCCAACCACGGCAGCCGTCCTCGTCGACAAGCACGATGCCGTCTTCCTCGCGCTTGTACATGGCGCCGGAGGGGCACGCCGCGACGCAGGCGGGGTTGAGGCAGTGCTCGCAGATACGCGGCAGGTAGAACATGAAGGTGTTCTCGAACTCCATCTTCACGTGCTCGCTCATGGTGGCGAGGATGGGATCGTCGGCGGCGGTCTCCTGCGAGCCGCCGAGGTTGTCGTCCCAGTTGCCCGACCACTTGATGTCCATGTTCTTGCCGGTCAGCAGCGACTTCGGCCGCGCGACCGGGCTCTGGGTGCCGGCCGGCGCGGTGGTAAGCATGTCGTAGTCGTAGGTCCACGGCTCGTAATAGTCGTCGATCACGGGCAGGTCGGGGTTGTCGAAGATGTGCAGCAGCTTGCTCAGCCGACCGCCGGCGCGGAGCTTCAGCCGGCCGCGCTTGGTGCGCACCCAGCCGCCCTTCCACTTCTCCTGGTCTTCGTACTGGCGCGGGTAGCCCACGCCGGGTTTGGTCTCCACGTTGTTGAACCAGGCGTACTCCACGCCGGTGCGGTTGGTCCAGACCTGCTTGCAGGTCACCGAGCAGGTGTGACAGCCGATGCATTTGTCGAGATTCATGATCATCGACATTTGAGCCATAACGCGCATTTAGTACTCAACCTCCTGGCTGCGTCGACGGATCACGGTGACCTCGTCGCGTTGGTTCCCGGTCGGGCCGAGGTAGTTGAAAGCGAATGAAAGTTGGGCGTAGCCGCCGATCAGGTGCGAGGGCTTGAGCAGGATGCGGGTGAGCGAGTTGTTGGTGCCACCGCGCAGTCCGCTGGTCTCGGCGACGGGCACGTTGATGGTGCGGTCTTTGGCGTGGTACATGTACACGGTGCCCTCCGGCATCCGGTGCGAGACGATCGCCCGGGCCACGACAACGCCGTTGCGGTTGTACGACTCGATCCACTCGTTGTCGCGCACGCCGATCTTGTCGGCGTCCTGCGGCGACATCCAGATGGTCGGTCCGCCCCGGGAGAGCGAGAGCATCAGCAGGTTGTCCTGGTACTCGGAGTGGATCGACCACTTGGAGTGCGGGGTGAGGTAGCGCACGGCCACCTCGGCGCGACCCTTCGAGCCGGGTGCGCCCGTGGACTTCGTTGAGCCGACGACCGAGTCGTCGAACAGTCTGTGCATGTCCAACGGCGGCCGGTAGATCGGCAGCTGCTCGCCGAGCTCGATCATCCAGTCATGATCGAGGTAGAAATGTTGCCGCCCGGTGAGGGTGTGCCACGGTTTGAGGTGTTCGACATTGATAGTGAAGGCGCTGTAGCGGCGTCCGCCGTGCTCGCTGCCCGACCATTCCGGCGAGGTGAGCACGGGAACCGGAGCGCCCTGCACATCCTTGAAGGTGAACCGGCGCCCCTCGTTGTCGCTGGCCAGGTGGGCGAGCTTCTGCCCGGTGCGCTCCTCGAGCTGCCGGAAACCCTGGGTGCCGAGGCGCCCGTTGGTGGTTCCGGAGAAGGCGAGCACCATCTCGCAGGCGTGGATGTCGGTGGCCAGCTTCGGCCGGCCGGCCGCCGGTCCAGACTCGACGAGACCGTTCTTGGTGCCGAGGTACTCGATTTCCTTGTCGGGGTCGTATTTGACGCCCTTGATGGTCATGCCGAGCTTGGCGGTGAGCGGGCCGAGGGAGCCGAGCTGCGCGGCGAAGGCCGGGTAGTCACGTTCCACCACGACCAGCCGCGGCATGGTGATGCCGGGAATCAGGTCGGGGTTCTCCACCACGATGCCGTGCGGGGTGGCCATGGCGTCGGGGGTGTCGTGCATCAGCGGCGTGGCAACGAGGTCGCGGCGCACACCGAGGTGTTTCTCGGAGAACTCGGACACTTTCTGGGCCAGCAGGTGGAAGATGTCGAAGTCGGTCTTGGACTGGAACGGCGGGTCGATAGCCGGGTTGAACGAGTGGATGAACGGGTGCATGTCGGTGGTGGACAGGTCGTGCTTCTCGTACCAGGTGGCCGGCGGCAACACCACGTCGCTGTAGATGGTTGTGGACGTCATCCGGAAGTCGCTGGTGACCATCAGGTCGAGCTTGCCCTCCGGGGCCGACTCATGCCACTTCATGGTGTGCGGGCGCTTCTCCTCCGGGGATTCCGGGGCGCGCACCGCGCTCTGGGCGCCGAGCAGGTGCTTGAGGAAGTACTCGTTGCCCTTGCCGGAGGAGCCGAGGATGTTGGCCCGCCAGACGACGAGCACCCGGGGGAAGTTCTCCGGCGCATCCGGGTCTTCGCAGGCGTAGCCGAGGCTGCCGTCCTTGAGTGAATCGACCACGTACTGGGCCGGGGCGACCCCGGCCGCATCGGCGTCGTCGACGATGTCGAGCGAGTTGCGGTTGAAGGTGGGGTAGCTGGGCATCCAGCCGCGTTTGGCCGATTCGACCAGGCAGTCCGCCGTGGTGCGTCCGGTGAAGGTGCCGGTGGCCAACGGGCTGGCGAGGGTGTCGGCGCTGAGGCCGTCGTAACGCCACTGGTCGGTGGCGAGATACCAGAATGCGGTGCCGATCATGGCGCGCGGCGGGCGTACCCAGTCCAGGCCGAAGGCGTACTGCGCCTGGCCGGTGACCGGGCGCACCTTCTCCTGACCCACATAGTGCGCCCACCCGCCACCGTTCACGCCCTGGCAGCCGGTCATGGTGGTCAGCGCGAGGAAGGCGCGGTAAATGGTGTCGGAGTGGAACCAGTGGTTGGTGCCTGCGCCCATCAGGATCATCGAGCGGCCGCCGGAGTCTTCGGCGTTCTGCGCGAACTCCCGGCCGATCCGGGCCGCGGCCTGCGCCGGCACGGAGGTGATCTCCTCCTGCCAGGCGGGGGTGCCGGGCGAGGAGGCGTCGTCGTAGCCGGTGGGCCAGACGCCGGGCAGGTTCAGTTCGTCGCGGCTGACGCCGTACTGGGCCAGCAGCAGGTCGAAGACCGTGGTGACCAGCTGGCCGGCCACCATTCGCACGGGCACGCCGCGGCGGATGACGCCGGCGCCGCCGGTGTGCTCCTCGCCCTCTTCGCCGGTGAGGGCGGAGACGTCGAAGCGGGGCATGTCGATGGCGGCGCTCCGGCCGTCGTGGTCGGGGCTGTCGGCGATGGAGAGCAGCGGGTCGACGCCCTCCAGGTCGAGGTTCCACTTGCCGGCGTCGGTTTCGCTGAACCGGTGGCCGAGTGAGCCGTTGGGCACGACCGCGTGGCCGACCTGGTCGAGCAGCACGGGCTTGAAGGTGGCGCTGGCGACGGTGGAGGCCGTGTCGGGCAGGGCATCCGCGGTGAGGAACTTACCGGGCACGTAGGCGTCGCCGCGCGGAGTGAGGGTGATCAGGTAGGCGGAGTCGCTGAACTTCTTCATGTAGTCCACGAACTGCGGGGTGCGCCGGTCGACGAGGAATTCCTTGAGCACGACGTGGCCCATGGCCAGGGCCAGGGCGCCGTCGGTGCCGGGGTGCACGGCCAGCCACTCGTCGGCGAACTTGGAGTTGTCGGCGTAGTCAGGCGAGACGGTGATAACTTTCTGACCGCGGTAGCGGGCTTCGACCATGAAATGCGCGTCGGGGGTGCGGGTCACCGGGACGTTCGAGCCCCACATGATCAGATAGCTGGAGTTCCACCAGTCGGCGGATTCGGGCACATCCGTCTGGTCGCCGAACACCTGCGGGGAGGCGACGGGCAGGTCGGCGTACCAGTCGTAGAACGAGAGCATGGTGCCGCCGAGCAGGGTGATGAACCGGTTGCCCACTCCATGGGAGACGATCGACATGGCGGGGATCGGCGAGAAGCCGGCGATCCGGTCGGGTCCGTAGTTCTTGATGGTGTGCACCTGGGCGGCGGCGACGATCTCGGCGGCCTCGTCCCAGCTGGCGCGCACCAGGCCACCCTGCCCGCGGGCACTCTTGTACGCCTTGGCGCTCTCCGGGTTGCCGGTGACCTCGGCCCAGGCGAGCACCGGGTCGCCGGTGCGGGCCTTGGCCGCGCGGTACAGCTCGAGCAGCACACCGCGCACGTAGGGGTAGCGCACCCGGTTGGGCGAGTAGGTGTACCAGCTGAACGCGGCGCCGCGGGGGCAGCCGCGGGGTTCGTACTCTGGCGAGTCCGGACCCACGGAGGGGTAGTCGGTCTGCTGGGTCTCCCAGGTGATGATGCCGTCTTTGACGTACACCTTCCAGGAACAGGAGCCTGTGCAGTTCACGCCGTGGGTGGACCGCACCTCCTTGTCGTGGGTCCAGCGGTCACGGTAGAACGAGTCGGCGTCGCGGCCGCCCTCGAGGAACAACGAACGCAGGTCTGGGGAGGTTTCACCGCGGCGCAGGAACCGGCCGAGGTTGAGGATTGAGTCGGTGATGGGACCGTCGCTGCCGGGTTTGGCGGATGTGGCCCCGGCTCGGCCATTTCGTGAAAAGACAGAATTCTTGACTGATTTCACGAAGATCTCCTAGCGCTGCCGGCGTCGCCACGGTCAGCGATGCCCTCTGCGCAAGTCTCCCGAGTGCGGAAAACCGCTACAACCGGGAAACGCCGTTAATAATCAGCGGGAGCGTAAATGACCACAGGCGGCACCGCCGCGGCCGGCTCCAGGACCCGCTCGAGCAGGTCGAGGGTGCAGATGTCCGGCCCGACCAACGGATGCAGCCGGTCGGCCCGCAGCGGGCCATCCGTCTGTTCGAGCAGCGTCTTGATCAGGCCGAAGTGCACAGTGCACACCTCGGGGTGCAGCTTCACCATCTCGCTGTACGGACAATCGTGCAGGTGCACGTGGGTGCCGTCAGAGTCGTGGTCGGAATCGAAGCCGCTGGCGTCGAGGTGGTCGTCGAGCGCGTCCATCTGGCACTGGCGCGGGGAGGTGTCGACGGTTTCGAGGGGCAGGAGCCTCCGCACGAGGTCACCGCGGCGCTGTGCGGCTTCGGCCTTGGCCGCGCGCACCGAACCGGGCTCGGCGGAACCGGCCGCCGCGCTGTAGAGCATGCGGGGGCGACCCTTGGTCTCGCGGGTCTCCGGCTGGCAGGTGATGAAACCATCGTCGACCAGGCGCTGCAGATGTTCTCTGGCGGTGTTGGGATGCAGCCCGGCCGCCTCGGCGAGGTCGCCGACGGTCATGGTTCCGCGACGCTGCAGGTGCAGGAGCAAAGTGATCCTGCTGATCGAGGCGAGCGTGCGATAACTCGGGGCGGAGCGGGGAACCATGGAGCCCAGTATGGGCCACCGTCCAATCTGGCGGTACCCCCTGCCCCTGATCGGGCGCCAGCTTCTGCTCGCCAGATGCCGTGAGTCGCCATCAGGAGGGGCGAGCCTGGTCCCGCCGGCAGGGTGGTCGCGGCGACGGAGGAGCGCTAGGGTCTGCGCGTGACGACGGATGAGCACGGGTGCTGCGCGCCCGCACACGAGGTGATACGCCAGGCCCGGCTGGCCGTGGGCGTAGACGATGCGGAGGCACCCCCGGGCACAGCCATGTCCCAGCTCCCCCCGGCACCGGCCGCTCCCGGCTCACTCGTCCGGCATCACCTCGACCAGGCGCTGGTGCCGGCGCAGGTCTTCGCCATGGGCGACGCCGACGGCGCGGGCAATCCCGGCGACGGCGAGACCCCCGTGCACGAAGTGCGGCTGGATGCCTTCTCCATCGACACGACGACGGTCACCAACGCCGCCTTCGCCCGGTTCGTGGCCGATACCGGGTATCGCACCGAGTCGGAGCTGTTCGGCTACTCCGCGGTGTTCCACCTCGCGTTGCAGGCCGACATCGATGACGTGGTCGGCCAACCCCCGCAGACACCCTGGTGGCTGGGGGTGCGCGGCGCGGACTGGGCGCATCCGGCCGGCCCCCGTTCGTCGCTCGACGGGCTGGCCGAGCATCCGGTGGTGCAGGTGAGCTGGAACGACGCGCTGGCCTACTGCGCCTGGGCGGGGCGACGGCTGCCGACCGAGGCCGAGTGGGAGTGCGCGTCGCGCGGCGGGCTGGCCGGCCGGCGCTACCCGTGGGGCGACGAGTGGGAGGAAGGGCAGCGCTGCAACATCTGGCAGGGCCGGTTTCCCGCGGTGAACACCCTGGCCGATGGCTGGCTCAGCACCGCCCCGGTGCGGGAGTTCGCGCCGAACGGCTACGGCCTCTGGCAGAGCGTGGGCAACGTCTGGGAGTGGTGCGCCGACTGGTGGGCGGAGGGCTATTACGCGCACTCCCCCGCCGAGAATCCGGCCGGCCCGGCGACGGGCGAGCAGCGTTCGATGCGCGGCGGCTCGTACCTCTGCCACGACTCCTATTGCAACCGGTATCGCAACTCCGCTCGGGCCTCCAACACCGCGGATTCCGCGGCCGGCAACGTGGGCTTCCGCACCGTGGCGCTGACCTGATCCGGCGCCGCCGAAGCACAACTCGTGCTCGATTCCGCCGGCGTGGCCGACCGCCTCTTCATTCCGGGGCGATCGCCGGTCGGCGGCTGGGAATCGCAGGAGTCATGCATCCGCGGGTGCGGATGGTTGTGGTCTGCTACCCCGGCGCGTGCAGCCGGGGCGCGTCGAAGAAGAGCAACTCGAGGGCCGCCGACCGCGCGAACACGGCGCGCATGAGCGCCCGGTCGACGGCCGTCGCGGTGGCCGCCGCGGTGTCGGTGAGCAGGATTGCCTGCCGGGTCGCGGCCGCGAACCCCTCGTCGGCGTAGGTCTCCAGCCAGTCGGCGTACGGATGCGCCGCGTCGCGCCGGCTCGCCGTGAAGCCGGCGTGCAGGCGCTCGCCGACATCCGCGTAGAGCCAGTAGCAGGGCAGGACCGCGGCCAGCAGCACCGCATAGTTGCCTGCCGCGCTGACCGCGACCAGGTGGTCGACGTAGGACCGGGTCACCGGGCCGGGCGCCGGGCGCGTGTCATGGCCGGTCAGCCAGGTGCGGTGCAGCTCGAGTTCCACCTCGATGCAGTTGGCGGCGCCGGTAGCCCAGAATTCCCGTTCGGCGGGGGTGGGCGCCAGGACGCTCGCCTGCGCCAGCACCCGGGAGTACGCGGCGAGGTAGAGGGCATCCTGGGCCAGGTAGTAGGCGAAGTGGCCGGCGGACAGGCTGCCGTCGCCGAGTTCCGCGATGAAGGGCAACGCATCGATGGCGGTGCGGGTTTCGGCGATGTCGGCCCAGAGCAGCCTGCTGAACGGTTCGGTGCGGCCCGGCTCCGGCCGCAGATCCGGGTCGGCATCCCCGCGTGATTCGGCGGCGTGAACGTTCATGGCGACATCCCTTCGCTAGTGCTAACTAGTCAGGTTCGACGGGTTTGGATCTCAGCGTCCGCATCCGGCGGAGGCACCCCGTGTCGCGTCCCACCCTAGCGGCCGGCAGGGCCGAAAGACTCTCGAATGCACCGGGCGCCGAACTGTACGCTGGACAGGCTGCTGCATTCTTCACCGGGTGAGCACGCGCTCCATGGCCGACGGGCCACCGGTCGTCGGCGTCGTCCTGGAAGGACACCGCACCATGCCTGACACCCCGACCGACACCACCATCGCGCCGCCCACGGTGTTGATCCTGGCGATCACGGCCTGCCCAACGGGCATCGCCCACACCTACATGGCTGCCGAGAAACTCGACGCGGCCGCCACCGAACTCGGCTACGAGATCCGGGTCGAGACGCACGGGTCCGTCGGAGTCGAAGGCACCTTCAGTCAGGCCGACATCGACCGCGCCGACGCTGTCGTCGTCGCCGCCGACACCCAGATCGACCTGTCCCGCTTCGGGGGCAAGCGCATCGTCTCCACCCGCGTCTCCGACGGCATCCACCGCCCGGCCGCGCTGATCGCCGAGGCGCTGGCCGCCGCCCCCACCGGCCGCGCCGCCGTGACCACGGATGCCCCGGCGAGCGCCGGGAAACGCGACATCGGCGGTTTCATCTACCGCGCGCTGATGAACGGCGTGTCGTACATGATCCCGTTCGTCGTCGTCGGCGGGCTGCTCATCGCGATCTCGCTGTCGATCGGCGGCGAGGCCACCCCGCAGGGACTCGTGATCCCCGAGGACAGCTTCTGGTTCACCATCAACCAGATCGGCGTGCTCGGCTTCACCCTGATGGTGCCGATCCTCTCCGGCTTCATCGCCTACGCGATCGCCGACCGGCCCGGGCTCGCACCCGGCATGATCTGCGGTTGGATCGCCACGACCGGCTCCTTCTACAACTCCGAATCGGGTGCCGGTTTCATCGGCGGCATCGTCACCGGTTTCCTGGTGGGCTTCGTGGCGCTGGGCATCAAGAAGATCCCCGTGCACCGCTTCATCAAGCCGATCATGCCGATCCTGGTCATCCCCGTGATCACCACCCTCGTCGTCGGCGGACTGTTCGTGCTCGCCCTCGGCCAGCCGATCGCCTGGGTGTTCTCCTCGATGACCGACTTCCTCTCCAGCCTCGACGGAGGCAGCGTCGTCGTGCTCGGCCTGATCCTGGGCGCGATGGTCGCGTTCGACATGGGCGGCCCGATCAACAAGACGGCGTTCCTGTTCGGTTCCGCGCTGATCGCCTCCGGCAACCCGGGCCCGATGGGCATGGTCGCCGCGGCCATCGCCGTGCCGCCGCTGGGCATGGGGCTGGCCACGGTCATCCGTCGCCGGTTCTTCACCCCGGTGGAACGCGAGGCCGGCATCGCCGCGCTGTTCATGGGCTTCTTCGGCATCACCGAGGGCGCCATCCCGCTCGCGGCGGCCCGCCCGCTGCAGGTCATCCCCGCGAACGTGCTCGGTGGCGCCGTCGCCGGTGCCATCGCCGCGATCGCCGGGGTCACCAACGCCGTGCCGCACGGCGGCCCGATCGTGGCCGTCTTCGGTGCCGTGAGCGGCGTGCCGATGTACTTCGTCGCGATTCTCTCCGGTGTGGCCGTCACCGCTCTGGTGTCGGTGCTGCTGATCGGCATCTCGGTGCGCAAGGTCGTGCCGGCGGATGCTGCCGCGGTTGCGGTCGCCGGTGCCGCTGCGGATGCCGCTGTGCCGGTTGCCGCGCCGGGTGCTGCGGCGAGTGCCGTGTCGCCCGTGGCTGCGGCGCCGGTTCTTGCCGCGCCTGCTGCCGCCGAGCCGGTGGCCCCCGCCCCGAAGACCGTGCTCGACTACATCGACGAACGCACCATCGTGCTCGACATCGACGAGACCGACCGGGACGCCGTCATCCGTCGTCTGGCCGGTCTGATGCAGACCACCGGGCGGGTGCTCGACGTCGACGCCGTCGTGCAGGCGGCCATGGACCGTGAACTGATCAGCACGACCGGCATCGGCGAGGGCATCGCGATTCCGCACGCCAAGTCCGACGGCGCCACCTCCCCGGTGCTCGCGTTCGCGCGCAGCCGAGACGGCGTTGACTGGAACTCGCTGGACGAGGCCCCTGCGCACCTGATCTTCATGATCGCCGTGCCGGAGGCCGCCGCCGGCACCGAGCACCTCAAGGTGCTCGCCCAGCTGTCCCGCAGCCTGATGAAGCCCTCGTTCCGCGCCTCGATCGAGATGGCGGCCACCCCGGCCGACGTGCTCGCGGCACTGGCGTCCTCGGTGCGGCCGGCGACTCCCGCCGCGCACTGACCCCCGTCCTGGACCGCACGTCGGGGCGGACTTTTTCGGGAAACACCGCCGCGCGCGCCTGCGCAACGCGGCGTTTCTCGAATTCCTCCGCCTTTACGTACCGCGTTCGGCCGAGTCGGCCCGGTCGGCCGCCGCCGCCCGAGTGAATGCGGCGCTACCGCGCGCTGCCGGCCGGCGCATCCCTCTGACCCGCCCTGGTTGTTCGCAGGGCGATGCCCGCCGCGGCGAGGCCGAGCGAAGCCAGGACGAGTGCCGTGTGACTCCAGCCCGAGGTGGCGAGGACCGTGCCTCCGCTGGCTGCGGCCCAGGTGCAGCTACGGCCGAGCGGCCACCAGGAGAAGCTGCCGCTGACGACGCCGGCGCGCTCCGACAGCTCGGCGAGGGGAGAGAACGGCCCCTCCACGGCGCAGGCGTAGTCCAGGCCGCCGTGCACCGCAACGAGGTACGCGCCGGAGGTGGCGATAGCGGCAAGACAGAGGCCGGCCGCGATGAGGACGGCACCGAATCGTGAACGCTCGGAGGCGGACAGCCGCTGCGTCCCGATGCCCCGAGGGAGGAGCGCCGTACGCCCGAGGAGCACCGCGATGAGGCCGATCCAGAGCGGGCCAACGGCCAGGGTGAAGCCGAGGATCGCGGCTGCGAGGACCGCGGGACCGCCGGCAGCGCCCGGTTCACCGGGAATCCACTCGGCCGCAAGGAGCAATGACAGCGCCGCGAAGATCACTCCTGCATACCCGGCGAGCACGCTGCGCTCGCCGAGGCCCCAGCGACCGGTCGGCGGCGAGAACACCAGAAGCAGGGTGAGTGTGGCGGTGCCGGCGAGGGCGGCGACCGCTGCCAGCAGCGAAAGGCCACCGACGATCAGGTCCCAGGCCTGAGCCACCGTCGCGTCTCGGCTGAACATGAAGATCAGGGTGGCGACGGTAGCGCCGATGACCGCCGTGAGCATCACGGTGCCGGCGAAGCGCGCGGCATGACCCAGGTGCATCCGGGCGTCGGTGTTCCCCATGACTGCACGCTAGCGCAGTGGCCGGCGCTGGCTCACTGGCTGGTGTCTATCAGCGCCCCTCTGGGCCTGGCACCTGCTGCGAACGGGCGATGAGGGCGCTGGTGTGCGCACCGACACCGCGGCGCAGCACCTCGGCAAGGTTGTCGACGGTATCGACGTCGCGGCGGATCGACGCCGTGGCGGGCAGGTCGAGCGGCACGTGGCCGGCAGTCTCGTGCGCAGCACGGGAGCCGGGCCCGAACCGGGGAGTGAGCGTGATGCCGGCGCGGGCGAGCAACGTGGTGGTGCCGGTGCCCTCCTCGTCGGCAACCATGGCCAGGTCATGGGCGGTTGCGGCGGTGAGGGTCGACTCGACGTCAGCGACGGTGAGCGCGGGCAGGTCTCCGGTGAGCACAGCGACGCTGCAGAGCGGGTACTGCTCATGCGCCACCCGGATGCCCTCGGCGATGGCCGCGTTGAGCGGGTCCTGAGTTGCCACACAAGCGCCCGTCCCGGCATCCGAAGCGGATGTGTGCGGCACCTCGGGAACGATCTGGGCGCCCAGCGCCTCGAGCGGCGCGGCGGCGGCGGGGTCGGCTGTCACCACGAACACCTCCTGCACCATCTCGGCGGCCAGCAGTGCGGCCACGGTGTCCAGCGCGAATGCTTCGGCGAGCTCCCCGCGGGCCGGGAAGGTTTCCGGCAGCGCGCTCAGGCGGCTCTTGGCGCTCGCACTCCCCTTGACGGGCACCACGCACACCCATCTCACGCGGATGCGGTTCCGCGAGAAGCCACTTGAGGCCCACTGCTGCGCTCCGAGGGGGCCTCAACCGGCAACTCACCAAGGTGGTCGTCGGCGGGGGCATCCGGAATCTCACGAGTTGCCGCAATGTGCCCCCTTAGAGGCGCTGTCGGGGCATCTTCCGGCAAGTCGGCGGCCGCGGTCCTGTCATCAGCAGCCCTGGCCGTCCCCGCCTCATCAGCGTTCGTGGGTGCGCTATCCGTCCCACGGTCCGCCTCGGCAGCCGCCAGCCCGGCCGCATAACCCTCCGCGTACGCCTCGGCGCTGCCGACGCGGAACATGTCGTTCGCAGTGTCGCGCAACAGCCGGCGCGCGCCGCGATCCCCCGCGTCGATCGCGCCCACCAAGTGGCCGAGGCCGCGGAGCACGGCGACGGGGTTGCCGCTGGTCTTGCCCTTGATCAGGTCGGCGGCGCCGGCGATCTCGTCCGCGACGGCGGCGACGGTGACGTCGAGGCGGCGACCGTGCGCATCCATGCTGCCACGTAGGTCGTCGAGCACGGCCACGCCGGCAGCGCCGATGGCGATGTCGGTCTGGCCGTCCCGCCACGGGCGGCCAACGGTGTCGGTGATCAGCACCCCGAGATGCAGCCCGGTGGCGGCGCGGAGGGCTGCGCAGAGGCCGCGCGCGGAGGCATCCGGGTCGACGGGCAGTAGCAATACAGTGCCGTGCTCGACGTTGCTGGCGTCGACACCGGCGGCGGCCATCACCAGGCCCTGCCGGTTTTCGACGATGCGGGTGACCCCGCCCGGATGTGCACGGGTCGCGACGACCCGTACGGTCTCGTCGGCGATGGCCTGCTCCCGGTCGGTCGCGGCCACCTGCCTGCCCTCGGCCTTGGACACGATCTTGCTGGTCACGGCCAGGATGTCACCGTCGGCCAGACGGGACGCGGCGGGACCAGCGACGGCCAGGATGGTCGCGGCCAGGTCGTCGCCGGCCCGGACCTCGCCGATCCCGGGCAGCACGAACACCTCGAGCCGGTGGCGCGCACCGTCGGCCGCGGAATGCATCGCTACCGGGCGAGCTTCGGCAGCACGTCGCGGCCGAAGACGTCGATCCACTGGCGCTGGTTGCGCCCCACGTTGTGCAGGTAGATCTTGTCGAAGCCGAGGTCGACGAACTTCTGGATGTAGGCACGGTGGCCGTCGGGGTCGGCGGAGATGATCATCCGGCCCTCGAAGTCCTCCGGACGCACCAGTTTTGCCATCTGCTCGAATTCGAACGGCGAACGGATGTCGCCCTTGGGGAACTTCATGCCGCCGTTGGGCCACTCGTGCAACGCGTTGGCCATGGCCTCCTCGTCGGTCTCGGCCCAGCTCATGTGCAGCTGCAGCACCTTGGGCATGGTCGACGGGTCCTTGCCGGCCTCGCGGGCGCCGTCGTCGAACTTGCCGAACAGCATCGAGATCTTCTCGAGCGGGGCGCCGACGGTGATGAGGCCGTCGGCGTGCCGGCCGGCGCGCTTGGCGGTGACCGGGCCGGCGGTGGCGACGAGGATCTCGGGCGCGACCTCAGGCATGGTCCATAGCCGGGTGGACTCGAGCTTGAAGAACTGGCCGGAGTGCTTGACGTCTTTGCCGGCGATGCTGGCGGTGAACAGCTTCGAGATGATCTCGATGGCCTCGAACATACGGTTGATGCGCTCGGGCGCCTCGGGCCAGTAGCCGCCGACGATGTGCTCGTTGAGCGCCTCACCGGAGCCCAGGCCCAGCCAGTGCCGGCCGGGGTACATCGAGGCGAGTGTGGCGGAGGCCTGCGCCACCATGGCCGGGTGCCAGCGGAAGGTTGGCGCGGTGACGCCGGGACCCATGTCGCCCTTGGTGCGCTCACCGATCGCGGCGAGAACGCTCCACACGAAGGAGGATTCGCCCTGGGCTGGCACCCACGGTTGGAAGTGATCGGCCGCCATAACCCCGGAGAAGCCGTGCTCCTCCGCATAGGCCGAGAGCGCCACCGCCTCGGCGGGGGCGAACTGCTCCAACATGGCCGCGTAACCGATCTGCAATTCCGACATACTGCCATCCTGCCACTCGCGTGTGTCGGCGAGGTTTCTGGAGCGCCCGCGCCAAATAGGCTTAGAGCCATGCGCATCGCCACCTGGAACGTCAACTCCATCCGTGCCCGCGTCGACCGAGTGGTCGACTGGATGGTGCGAGAGGACATCGACGTGCTCGCCATGCAGGAGATCAAGTGCAAGCCCGAGCAGTTCCCCGCGCAGGCCTTCGAGGACGCCGGCTACGAACTGGCCATCCACGGCCTCAGCCAGTGGAACGGCGTCGCGTTCGCCAGCCGCCACGAGATGACGGATGTGGTCACCGCCTTCCCCGAGATGCCCGGCTTCCTCAAGGGTGAAGAGGGTCCTGGCCTGCCGCTGGAAGCCCGCGCGCTGGGCGTGACCGTGAACGAGATGCGCCTGTGGAGCCTGTACGTGCCCAACGGCCGCTCGCTGGATGACCCGCACTACGTCTACAAGCTGGACTGGCTGACCCGGCTGAAGACCCACGCCGCCGACGAGCTGGCCAAGAACCCCCGGCTGGCGATGGCACTGATGGGCGACTGGAACGTGGCCCCGCTGGACTCCGACGTGGGTGACCCCACCCTGGTACCCGGCGTGTCCACCCACATCTCGCCGGCAGAGCGCAGCGCGTTCGAAGCGTTCGAGGCGGCCGGTTTCACCGACGTGGTGCGCCCGATCGTGCCGGAGGGCTTCACCTACTGGGACTACAAGCAGCTGCGCTTCCCGCGCAACGAGGGCCTGCGCATCGACTTCATCCTCGGCTCACCGGCCTTCGGTGAGCTCGTGACGGATGCGAGCATCCACCGCAACGAGCGCAAGGGCGACGCCCCGAGCGACCACGTTCCCGTGCTGGTGGACATCGAGACCGAGGACGAGGACGACGACCGCCCGATGATCTTCTAGGCCCCGCTGGTTGAGCTCACCGTCTCCATCCGCCGTAAGGTCGACCCCGCCCGGTTCGACGAGGCCACCCACTGGGTGCAGACCGGGATGGACCTCGCCAACGAATACCCGGGCTTCCTCGGCTCCGGCTGGGTGCGCGCGCACGCCGGTTCCGCGCACTGGCACATGCTCTACAAATTCAAGGATGCGGCCTCGCTGGAGGCCTGGGAGCACTCGATCGCCCGCACCAGCTGGCTGCTCGAGGGTGAGGGCCTGGTGCTCGAGTCCCACGTGGTGCGGCGCACCGGCATCGAGGGCTGGTTCGACGACTCCCAGGTCAACGCCGGTCCGTCCGCGCCGGTCCAGCCGCCGCGCTGGAAGCAGGCCGTGGCCATCGGGCTGGGCTTCTTTCCGCTGAACGTGATCTTCACCTACCTCGTCACCGGGGTGGACCCGCACTGGAACGACATCCCGACCGTGCTCCGGATCCTGCTGACCACCTTCGTGATGGCGCCCATGATGACCTACGTGGTGATGCCGTTCATCACCCGCCGGCTGCGGCCATGGCTGCAGAAAGCGCCCAAAAAGAAGGCCTGATCGGCCCGACGCTCAGGCGAGCAGCGCCGCGACGATCACCAGCGCCGGGATCGCGCCGATCGTGGTGACCAGCACGGTGTCCCGGGCCACGACCACGCCCCGGTCGTAGCGGGACGCGAAGTTGAAGATGTTCTGCGCGGTCGGCAACGCGCTCACGGTCACCACGGCAAACAGCTCGGGGCCCTCGAGAGCGAACACGAACCTGCCGAACAGGTATGCGATCACGGGCATCAGCGCCACCTTGATCACCGACGCCGCGACCACCTGCTTGCGGCCGGTGCCGGCCTGCAGCAGTCGCTGGCCGTGCAGCGACATGCCGAACGACATCAACACCAGCGGGATCGCGGCACCGCCGATGATGTCCAGGGGCGCGAGCACGGCGTCGGGTACCGGGACGCCGAAGGCGGCGACGAGCACGCCGAGAACCGAGGCGATGATCATCGGGTTCCGCAGCGGCTGGGTGAGGATGCTGCGCACCGACACCCGTCCGCGGGTGGACGCGTCGAGGATGCTCAGGGTGATCGGCGCGAGCACGAGCAGCTGCAGCAGCAACACCGGCGCCACATACTGGGCGCTGCCGAGCACGTAGATGGCCACCGGCAGACCGATGTTGTTGGCGTTGACGTAGGTGGCGCTGGTGGCGCCGAGCACCGTCTCCGGCAGCGGGTTTCGAAAGAAAATCCTGGCCAGCACGACATACAGCAGCATGCCGACGATCACGCTGCACAGCACCGTGGCAAGGAACGCGGAGAACAGCACCCGCACGTCCGCCTGCGCGAGCACGGTGAACAGCAGCGCCGGGGTGGCCACGAAGAACGCGATGCGGTTGAGCACCCGGCCGGCGTCCTCGCCGGCCACGCCGGTGCGCTCGACGACGTAGCCCACCAGGATCACAAACCCGATGATCGAGAACCCGACCAGTACACCGCCCACTCTTCGACCCTAGGGCCACCGCCGGTGCCGGGTTCGCACGCGGCTGCGGCGGTGGCCCTGACCGGAACCGGGCCGGTTAGCGCAGCAGCGCGTCCGCCGAGGATCCCGAGGTTCCGGACTCGGTCTCAAGCAAGACCTCTTCCACAGTGTGGTGCGCCTTCGGGTTCCGCACGAAGACCGCAGCGGCAATGGCGATCACTATGGCCACACATCCGGCCACGACGAACGCGCTCGACAGGCCGCCGGTGAAGGCGTCCCTGGCCAGTATCGTTGTCGCGGCGTCCAGACCGGTGGGGATGATTCCCTGGGCCACGGCCTCCGCACCGGCGAAGGTGGTGGAGCCGAGTCCCGCGGCCGTTCCGGCTGAGACCACGGCGGCGAGCACCGCGGTGCCCAGCGCGCCGCCGAGCTGCAGGGAGGTGGCTTGCAGTCCCCCGGCGACGCCGGCGAGCTGCACGGGTGCGCTGCCGACGATGGCCTCGGCACCCGAGGTCATCACCAGGCCCACCCCGAGCGCGAGAACGACGAACGGCACCGCCATGGTCACGTACGGCGAGTCGATACTGATCGGGGTGAGCCCGAACAATGCGCCGCCCACAAGGACCAGACCCAGCGACATGGTGAGACGGATGCCGAATTTGCTCACCAGGGCGGCGCCGATGGGCGAGGCGATGATCGACACTGCGCTCAGCGGCAGCAACATCAGGCCGGCCGCGATGCCCTCCTCACCGCGGAAGTTGAGCAGGAACAGCGCCAGAAAGAAGGTCACCCCGAAGAGGGCGAAAAAGTTCGCGGCTACGGCCAGGGCGCCCACGGTGATGGTGGGGTTCCTGAACAGGCCCATCGGCAGCAGCGGCGCCGCCACGCGGTTTTCCACGACCACGAAGACCGCGACGAGCACCAGTCCGCCGGCCAGAACGCCGAGGGTGAGCGGGCTGGTCCAGCCCCAGGACTCGGATTGGACGACGGCCAGCACAATGCCGAACAGCCCCAGGGCAAGCAGAACGACGCCCGCGATGTCGAACCGTGCGCGGCTGGTCGCGGAACTTTCCTTGAGCACCAGGCCACCCAGGATCAAGCCGATCACGGCGATGGGGGCGTTGATGTAGAACACCGATTCCCAGCCGAGGGTGCCCACCAGCGCGCCGCCCACGATGGGCCCGGCGGCGATGGCAACGGATGACGCGCCACCCCAGATGCCGATGGCCATGCCGAACTTCTCCCGCGGGAAGGTGGCTCGCAGCAGGGCAAGGGTTTGCGGCATCAGCAGTGCGGCACTCAGCCCCTGCAGTGCCCGGAAGGCGATGACGCCCTCGGTCGTGCCGGCCAGGCCGATCGCCACCGAGGTGACCGCGAAGGCCGCGACGCCGATGAGGTACATCTTCTTGCGCCCGAACCTGTCGCCGAGCTTGCCGCCGAGGATGAGGAAGACCGCCAGGGCCAGCAGGTAGGAGTTGGTGATCCACTGCAGTTCGGTGAACGAGGTGCCGAGGGCGTCGGAGATGGCGGGGTTCGCGACCGAGACGACGGTGCCGTCCAGCCCGACCATGAACAGGCCGAAGCAGACCGCGGCCAGGGACAGGCCCGGGTTGCCCCGGAGTGATCGGCGGCCGGTGGCCGGCCGAGTGGGGGTGGATGTGGACATGGTGGTACTCCAAACGGTGGTGCGGGAGGTGGGATGGTGTGCGTGCGCGCACGACGGACAACGCTCCGACGCGGGATGCCGAAGCGTGCGGGGTGGGACCGGCGGCGGCTAGCCGGGACCGGCGGTCGGGCCGGGGGTGCGAGTGCCGCGGCGCTGCGGAGACAGCACCGGAAGCAGCCACTCACGGACGATGCTCGCCAGTTCGTCTGCCGAGACCACATCATTGCGGGCGAGTGCTCGATCCACGATCGCGGAGAGGATCATGCGGGCGGCGAGAAAGGTGTCAGCCTGGTCGTCGATCCGGCCGGTCTGCTTGAGCAGGTCGAGGGCTGCGCTGACGGCCAGGTGCAGCGGTTCCGCGAGGTGCTCGGCCACCGCCGTCATGACAGCGGGGTCGGACCGGCCGGCGGCATCCAGAGCGAGCACGAGCTGACCGAAGCGCCCCACGGTGATGCTCCGCACAGCGGCGGTGATCGCCGTCAGCGCTTCGGCAAGGGTGTGTGAGGCGTCGAGGACCGGAATGTCGATGGGGCCGAGTTTGGCCGCGACGGCCACGACCAGGGCGGTCTTGGTGGGCCAGCGCTTGTAGATGGTGGCCTTGGAGGAGTGCGCCCGCGCCGCGACGGCATCGATCGTCATCGCCGAGAACCCGACCTCGGCGAGGAGGTCGGTCGTGGCCTGCAGAACGGCATCCGCCCGCTCGGCACTGCGCCTACTCATCTCCCCGACCACATGTGTACTCTAACGTACACTTGTGCCGGTTCGTAAGCCCGGTTCTTTCGCCGGCGGATGCGCTCCCCTACGCTCGACTCATGCCTAACCTCGATGTTCCGGGCGCACGCCTCTACTACGAAAGCGACGGACACGCCTCCAAACCGGCGCTGCTGCTGATCCACGCGGGGATCGCGAACCTGCGCATGTGGGACCCGCAGATCGACGCGCTGGCCGCAGAGCACTTCGTCATCCGCTTCGACACCCGCGGCTTCGGCCAGACCAGTACCGAGGACGTCGAGTTCTCCAACCGGGCGGATGCCCTGGCCGTGCTCGACCACCTCGGCGTGGCCCGCGCGACGCTGATCGGGTGCTCCCGCGGCGGCACCATCGCCATCGATCTCGCGGTAGAGAGCCCTGACCGGGTGGCCGGGCTGATCGTGATCGGGGCGGGCCCGAGCGGGTTCCCCGACACCGAGCTGACCGAGGTGGAGGATGCCCGGTTCGACGAGATCGACCAGGCCTTCGCCGCCCAGGATTGGCACCGGCTGGCCCGCCTCGAGGCCGCGATCTGGGATTTCGGCCCGTTGCGCCGCGAGGAGGACCTCGACCCCGAATTCGTCTCCACCGCCTACGCGCTCAACCGGGTGAACGTCATCCACGCCGAGGAGCGCCCGGTGTCGCTGCCGCTCGAACCTCCCGCGTTCGACAGGGTCGTCGACATCGAGGTGCCCGCCCTGGTGACGGTGGGCGAGTACGACATGTCCGAGGTGCTCGCGGCGTACGAGTACCTGGTGACGACGCTGCCCCAGGCCAGTGGATGCGTGTTCCGCGACACCGCGCACCTGCCGAACGTGGAACAAGCGGCCGATGTGCAGCGGGTGCTGCTCGACTGGCTCACCGAAAACGCCCTTTAACGGCCGCGAAAGCGGCCACGTGGTTGCTTCGAGAGGCTCGAGGCAACCACACGACCGCTTTCGCGGGATGGTGCGGTGCGGAACTAGACGCTCGCGGCGGCTCGGGGCGAGCCAGTGACGGCGGGGGCGGCATCCAGCGGCCGGTTGTCGGCCAGCACCTTCTGGTAGGCGGGCAGCTCCACGAACAGCTCGTCCTTCAGCGGGTTGCGCTTGGTGCGCACGATGACGCGCACCTGGTAGACGACCACGGCGATGTTGGCGGCCAGCGAGATCGCACTGACGATGAACAGGGCGGTGGGGTTGTGCGAGGACTCGACGGCGAACTTCGAACTGGTCACGAAGGTGGGCACGGCCATCGTGAACATCATCCAGAACGCCAGGGTCTGCGCCCGGTGCTGCAGCCAGGCGCCGCGCTTGATGAAGAACGCGGGGATGGTGCAGGAGATCAGTAGGGCGGCGCCGGCGTAGAAGGAGTGGTCACCGACGGCGTTGTAGACGTAGGCGAAGTTCCACAGGTCGTACGCGATGATCCAGAACCAGAGCATGTCGGGCCAGATCATGTCCTTCTTCTTGCCGCGGCTGATGATGATGCCCGCCCAACCGCAGATGGTGACGAGGTTGAGCAGCCCGGCGATGCCGTTCATGATGTTCCACGGGCCGCCGACCATGAAGACGCCGTCGACCATGCCCTGCATGCCGTAGACCTGGAAGTCACGGATGACCGCTTCGAAGATGTTCAGCGCGAGGATCGCCGCCGGGAACATCAGCCAGTACTTGTTCTTCGCCAGCTTCGGGATGAAGCGGATGGCCATGAAGCCCAGGCAGCCGGCCAGCGCGGAATAGACCTTGACCCAGTGGAACCAGGTGCCGGTGCTGGAGTCGGCGCCCGCGGTGTGGGGCCAGACGAAGATGGTGAGCACCACCGGTAGCCCGATGAACAACACGAGGGCGGCCCACTTGCTGGCCCGGGCGATCTCGTTGGCAAGCATGAGGCCCGCCACCACCGCAACCCACATCAGCGTGGAGTACCAGGGGATTGACTCGTACAGGAACATCTTCGTTTCTCCTTATTCGGTTTTCTTTGTGGGGTGGTGCGTCTTACGGGTGGTGCGTCTTCACGGGGTGGTGTTCGTGGTGCCCATGTCCAGGTGCAGTGTCTGTCGCACGATGGCGACGAGCACCTGGTCGTCGACGTCGGGCGACGAGCGCACGAGGCCGATCAGTCCGTAGACCAGGACGTAGAAGACCTCGCCGACGTGTTCGATGTCAATGTGGTGCGCCCGCGCGTAGGCCTCGACGGTGGTCACCCGCAGGCGCTCGACGATGGCGCGCACGGCGCGGTCCACAAACCGGTTGTACAGTCCGGCGTTCTCGGGGTGGCCGAGGTCTTCACGGAACATGTCCTTGGCGTGCAGGTGGTGGCGGAACAAGACCACGCAGTCCAGCAGCGCCTTGGCCACATTGCCGGGCTCCCGGTCGGCGTCCCAGCGGGAGACGGCGTCGACGAACTCAGTGATGTGGTCCTCGAAGATCAGGTCGATCAGAGCGTCCCGGTCGGGAAAGTAGTGGTAGATCAGGCCCCGCGTGACGCCGACGCGCTTGGCGATCTCGGTGACGGAGACCTTGGCAACGCCCCGTTCGGCGAAGAGCTGCCTGGTCGCGGCGACGATCTCGTCATGGCGCTCGTCGGGCTGCTTGCTCTGGCGAGGGGAGGCCGTCGGGGTGCTCATGCTTGAACGCTACTCCCGCCGTTGACACGGCGTCAATGACACCGCGTCAATCGCCCCGAACTGGGGAGTGTGCCGCTAGGGGACTCTCCGTCCCGCCGTCGAACCACTAGCCTGTGGAAGCCGCACCATTCATCAGGGGGATTGATGTCATCGAGCAGCGCCATTCGCGACTTCGCGCAGTACGTCGGGCGATTCCGCTGGCCGCTCAGCGCGGCCGAACTCACCGACACCACCCGCTGCCCGGCCTGCGCGGCCACGCTGCCGGCGCCGGTCTGCCCGTCCTGCGGGCTCGACCTGCGTCATCCGGCCGCCCGTGAGCTGCTCACTGCGTCGACGGATGCCGCCACCGCCCTCGACAGACGGGTGCAGCTGATCGGTCAGATCCGCTTCGAAGTGGCCGAGGCGGAGGCGGCCAGGGCCGTTGCGGCAGAGCAGCTGTTGGCGGTGCAGCTGGTGGCCGCACACGCCGACAAGGCCGAGCGCCAGGCCCAAGCACAGGCACAGGCACAGGCACAGGCACAGGCACAGGCACAGGCACAGGCACAAGCACAGCGCGCCGCCGAGGCTGCGCGTGCCGCACAGGCCGCCGCGCGGGCCCTCGCACAGGCATCCGCCGCCACCCAGGCCGGCGCGCAGACCCCGGTCAGCGTCGCCGCCGCGGCCCC